>JANRJM010000012.1 GCA_033763975.1 Planctomycetota bacterium | reverse complement strand
TCGCCCGCGCCGCCAGACGCGCCCGCGCCGCCAGACGCGCCCGCCGCCGTGCCCGTGCGTCCGCCCGGCGGCGGCACGCCCCCGTTCAGCACCGCCTCCAGGTCCAGCGCCGCCTGGGCCGCCAGCGTCGACTTTTCACTGTCTGTCAGCGGCCTGTCCTCGGGGATCGCCAGGTCCGCCGCCGACCCCGCGCGCAGCCCTTCCTCGCCCCCGGGCCCGCTCCCCCCGCCCGCGAGGGCGTTCAGCCCCGCGCTCGGCGCCGTGTTCTTCGGGCCCGCGCCGGCGTTCTTCTTCGCCCCGGCCCCGCCGCACCCGCCGGCCGCCGCCAGCAACCCCGCCGCGACGACGCCCGCCACCACGCGCCCCGCCACGCGCCAGCCCCGACCCATCACACTGCACGTCCCAGCGCGTTCCATGCGGCGACTCCTCTGCCCGCCCATCCCCGGCGGCTGCCTGCTCTATCGGCCCGGCGGACGTAGCGAACAAAATACGCCGCACCGCTTTGTCGCACGCCGCCCCGCCGCCGCGCCACGCCGCTCCACGCCCTCACGTCACGGAATGGTCCGCATCACGCTCACCGCCGCGTAGAGCCCCGCCACCGCCTCACGCTCCAGCAACCGCGGCGGATACGCGCTGTTCAGGGGCTGCAGCCGGATCAACTCCCGCCCGCTCGCGTCCTTCTCAAAGTACACCCGCTTGAACGTCGTCTCGTGATTTGGCTCGATCCGCGCGAAACAGTCCGACCCGTTCCGCACGGGCTTGGCCGGGCTGAAGATCACCACGTCGCCCTGCGCGTACTGGGGCATCATCGAGTCGCCCACCACCCGGGCCGCGAACGCGTCGGGATCGTGCAGGTCCGGGCACCGGACGTACTCGTCGGCGACGCGCGCCGGATACGACAGGTCGGTGAACTCGCGCGGGTAGCCCGCCGCCACCTTGTTGATGAGCGGGACGTCCGCGCCCAGTCGCACGATCGAGACGTCGGGATCGAACTCGGGCACCTCGTCGTCCGGATCATCCGGCGATCCCGGTGCCGCGGGCGGGGCGATCTGCGCCACCAGGCGCGCCAGTTCGCCGCTGGTGTACGCCGCGTCGAGCCCCTTGTCGGCGATCGCCTCCACAAACCGGCGCAGCGCCCGCCGGTCGCTCTGCAGCCGGTCGAGCTCGCGCCGCACCGGCTCGCCACCGGCCTGCAGGCTGCGCTCCCACCGCGCCAGGTCGAGCAGTTCGCCCGCCCGGAACATGAGCGCCTCTTCCAGCCGCCCGCAGATGTCGTCCGTCGGCAGACGCATCCCCCGCTCGATCTCCGACAGCAGGCTCTTCGCGCACCCCACCCGGTCCGCGAGGTCCTGCAGCGAGAGGTTCGCCCGTGCGCGCCGGGCGCGAAGCCGTGCGCCCAGCGGCCCGTCGCCCCCGCGCTCGCTCAACACCTGTCCTGAACCGCTCATCGCTGGCTTTCTGGCCCCGAGGACCGCCCCCGCGCGCAAAAACACGGTCATTCCGAACAAACTACTTGCAAAGCGTACACATCTACGTAGAACATAGTCAAATCGTACGCAGATATGTGAACAAACGGTGGAAAAGTCGTCCGGGGCGGAGTTCCCGGGCCCACGAGGGAGGCTGGTCATGGTCGCGATGCGTGGTGGGAGCGGCGGCGGGGCAACCGGGGGCCCCGGGCAGATCGTGGAACGCGCCGGGTCGGATCGACGTGCGGCCGAACGCGCCCGTCTCGCCGACGCGGCCCGCCTCGCCGCGGGATACCTCGAGCCGCGCGACCGCGCCATCCTCGAAGGCGTCTACGTCCACGGGCACACCTGCGCGGACCTCGCTCGGCTCATGGGCGAGCCGCGCCAGGCCCGCACGCTGCGCCGGCGTCTGCGCCGCCTGACGGCCCTGGTGGTCGCGCCCGAGTTCGGCTTCGTGCTCCGCCAGCAGAGCGCGTGGCCCACCTCGCGCCGGGCGGTGGCGCGGGCCATCTTCCTGCGCGGGCGCTCGGTGCGAGAGGCCGCCGCCGAACTGGGCATCACGCAGCACGCCGTGCGTCGCCAGCGCGACGCGGTGCTCGCGCTGGTGGAGAGCATCGGCGGTCGAGTCGGAACGGCGCCCGTGCCGCCCGCGGGCGTCGACGCGTCCCGGGGCGCGCCGGCGTTGCCGCGGGCCCCGCGCCGCGTGGGAGGTGCCGCGTGAACGACGCGCGTGCGCTGCTCCGCGTGCTGCCCGCGAGCGTCGTCCCCACCGAGCGCCTGCTGCGCGCGTGCGCCGCGCTGGGCGTGTGCGTGCGCCGCGTGCGCCCCGCCGACCTGAGCCGCACGCTGCACGACGACGCCCGGCGTCTGCTCGCGTCTCTGCGCCCCGGCGAGGTCGTCCTCGTCTCGGGCCCCAGCGGGTCGGGGAAGTCCACGCTGCTGCGCGCGGTCGCCCGTGCCGCCCGGGACGCGGGCCTGCGCGTCTGCGGGCAGCGGCCCGTCGAGCGCGCCCGCTGCGTCATCGACCTCATCCCCGGCTCGCTCGGCGAGGCCATCGCCTGCCTCGTGCGGGCCGGCCTGGGCGATGTCGGCGTGCTGGCGCGCACGCCCGGCGAACTCTCCGAGGGCGAGCGGGCCCGCGTCGCGCTCGCCGCGGCGTTGGCGCGCGTCCGCCCGGGCGCCCCCGGGCACCTGCTGCTGCTCGACGAGTTCGCGTCGACGCTCGACCGGGCGTCGGCGGCCCGCGTCGGCGCGGGCGTCCGCCGCTGGGCGACCCGCACCGGCGTGCGCGTCGTCGTCGCCACCGCGCACGACGACCTCCGCGGGCCCCTCGCGCCCGACGTGCGCGTGCGCTGCGCGCGGGGGCGCTCGGGGACGACGGTGCACATCGAGCGCGGGGGCGGGGCGTGACGGGCGCGCTCGCGATCGGGCCGGGCACGTGGCGCGACTACGAGCGCCTGGCGGAGACGCACTACCTGGGGCAGCGCCCGGCGACCGCCGCGTGCATCCTCGCCGCCCGGTGCGTGCGCTCGGGCGAACTCGCCGGCGTGCTGGTGGTGTCGATGCCGACGCTGAACTCGACGTGGCGAAGGAGCGCGTGGGGCGAGCGGTACGAGCCGCGGGGCGGGCGCGCGCGGGCGGCCCGGGCGCTCAACCGCGAGGTCCGCACGATCTCGCGGGTGCTGGTGTCGCCGGCGTGGCGGGGGCTGGGCGTGGGCGTGTCGCTCGTGCGGGCGTATCTGGCCTCGCCCCTGACGCGCCGGACCGAGGCGATCGCCGCGATGGGCCGGTACGCGCCGATCTTCGAGCGCGCCGGGATGCGCCGGGTGCGGGCGCGGGCCCCGGCGCGCGAGCGCGCGCTGCGGACCGCGTTCCGACGCGCGGGCGTGGCGCCGTGGCGGTTCGCCGACGCGCGCCGCGTGCGCGCGCTGGCGGCCCGCGCCGGCCTGCGCGACGCGGCGCTCGCCTGGGCGCGGGCCGGCAAGGGCACGCGCGGAGCGGCGATGTCGGCGGCGGCGTGGGAGGTCACGGCGCTCGCCGCCATGAGCCTCACCGCGCGCCGCGCGGTGTTCGTGGCGGGCTAGAGGGCACTCGGGCAGGAGAGGGGGACGCATGGGGGCGGCGAAGAATCGACGCACGACGCGAACGACGGGCTCGACTCGGACCACGGGTGAGGCGCGGCCGACGGGCGCCACGCGCGCCGCGGGCGGCTCGGCGGATGGCCCGCCGCCGGAGGGCGGCGCGCTGCGCGAGCAGGACGCGTGGGAGTATCCGCGCACGCCCGACGCGCTGCACGCGTGGATCGCGGGCGTGCTGGGCGTGCGCGTGGCGCGCCGGGGAATCGTGGGCGGGCACGACGCGCCGTTTGACTACCTGGCCCAAGCGTTCTTCGTGGATGCGGCGCCGGGCGCCGGCTCCGCGGGCGCACCGGCGGGCGAGGGGGCGGGCGAGGGCGTGTCGTCGCCGGACTGCGTGGTGTGGGCGAGCCGCGGGAGCGGGAAGACGCTGCTGGGGGCGATCGCGACGGTGCTGGACCTGGTGTTCAAGCCGGGGATCGAGGTGCGTGTGCTGGGGGGCTCGCTGGAGCAGAGCCGCCGGATGTACGCGCACCTGCGGCGGCTGGTGGATCCGGCGCGTTCGCCGGGGCTGGCGTCGTGCGTGAAGCGTGCGACGGAGAAGCGGCTGTCGTTCCGCACGGGGGGCGAGGTGGAGATCCTGGCGCAGTCGCAGACGTCGGTGCGCGGGACGCGCGTCCACAAGCTGCGGTGCGACGAGGTGGACCTGTTCGACGCGGGGGTGTGGGAAGCGGCCCAGCTCGTGACGCGCTCGGCGGTGTGCGGCGGCGTGGCGGTGCGCGGGAGCGTGGAGTGCCTGAGCACGATGCACGTGCCCCACGGGATGATGCAGCGCCTGGTGACCGAGGCGCGGACGGGCGCGCGGCGGCTGCTGCGCTGGGGCGTGGTGGACGTGCTGGAGCACTGCCCGCCCCGGCACGCGTGCGAGCGGGCCGACGGGCGGTGCGCGCTGTGGGACGAGTGCACGGGGCGCGCCAAGGAGCGCCCGGCGGAGCGGGCGGGGCACGTGCGGATCGACGACGCGCTGGCGATGAAGCGTCGCGTGAGCGTGGCGACGTGGGAGAGCGAGATGCTGTGCAGAAGGCCGCGGCGGAGCGACGCGGTGATCCCGGAGTTCGATCCCGTACGCCACGTGTTCCGGGGCGAGGCGCCGGCGGGAATGTTCGTCGCGGGGATGGACCTGGGCATCCGGTCGGCGACGGTCGTGCTGTGGGCGTGCGTGGACGAGGAAGACCGCGTCTGGGTGGTGGACGAGCGCTCGGCGAGCGATCAGGTGCTGGGCGAGCACGTCGGGGCGATGAAGGCCGGGCTGGCGCGCGCGGGCGTGCCGGCGTGGCCCCCGCCCGCGTGGGTGGGGATCGACCCGGCGGGACGTTCACGCAACGACCAGACCGGGCTGAGCGCGCTGCAGGTGCTCGGGCAGGCGGGGTTCGCGGTGCGGGCGGCGCGACGGCCTCTGCGCCTGGGGCTGGACCTGCTGCGGGCGCGGTTCGCGCCGGCATCGGGGGACGCGCGGCTGTTCATCCACGAGCGCTGCGCGGTGCTCATCTCGTCGCTCGAGCGGTACCACTACCCGACCGACAACCCCGAGAGCGACGAGCCGGTGAAGGGCGAGGGGCACGACCACGCGGTGGACGCGCTGCGATACCTCGTGCAGAACCTCGACGCGCCCGGACGGGCGGGGAGTTTCAACTACTTGAAGAAGTAGGCACTGGGGACTGGGGACTGGAAAGTTGGCGGCTAGCGCGGCGCGATGATGGGGGCGACGTACTGCACGAAGAGGTAGGTTGCCAGGCCGAGCGCGGCCATCCAGAAGCAGATCTGGACGGTCATGATGATGACCTGTCGCGGGAGGGTCGAGAGGTCGGGGACGCGGACGGCCTTGTACGCGAGCGAGAGGAAGAGCGCGAGCGGGACGATGAGCACGAACCAGAGTTCGTGCAGCTCGATGGGATCGATGAACGGGCGATAGGCGAGGAGGGAGGGCATGGTGGCGACGGATCAGGCGTTGGCGGAAGCGGGGCGCGCACGCGGGCCGGGCACGGCGGCGTCGATGATGGCGATGAGGTTGATGAACCCGGCGATGGTGGCGAAGAGGGTGCCGATCTCGTTCATCTTTCCGATGGACTTGCGGTTGGGGGGCGTGCCGTTGGGGGTGGCGTCTCGTGTGGCGGGGTCGCGTCCCTCGGAGGGATAGGCGGAGCGGAGGACGCCGGAGACGGGGTCGATGACCTTGAAATGGTGCTGGTGGAGTTGATCGACGCCGACGGCGAGGGGGCCGACGAGGGCTTGGCCGTAGAACCAGACAGGGTCTTCGCGCGAGTCGATGACGTCGATGCCGCCGATGAAGATGCCGCCGAAGAAGAGGGCGAGGATGCCGGCGCCGATGCACAGCCCGCGGGGGCGTTCGCCGACGAGGACATGCCCGAGGCCGGGGAGGATGATGGCGCCGACGAGGCCGACGGGTCGGAAGGCGGGGGCGGGGTGAATGGTGGGCGAAGGAGCGTTCATGAGGGGATGGAGAGGCGGTGGCGGGGCGGTGGACAACCGGTGGAGAACTGGCGGCGGCTGGGTGGGGGCCCGGATTGACTTGTCCGGCGCGGACTGTATCGTACCGCCGCTTTGAGCCGGACGTCCTCTGCGGAGTCGGAATCGGGAGAGGGACGGCGAGGAAGGAACCGCGACGGCGCGGGTCTCGGACAGTGGCCCGTACGGAGCCGGGCGGATGGCGGGCCGGGGTGGAAATCGTGGTCGCACCGAACGTGGCGGTGACGGCTGTGGTGGGAGTTGTGGCGGGCGCGCACACGCGGGAAGGTGCTTCATGGTGCAGAAGGTGCTGACGGCGGCGGGGAGCGAGGTCGGGTCATTCGAGCCGGCGTGCCGACCGGGTGCGGCGCCGGGGTGGGAACTCGAGGACGAGGCGGCGTGGGTCGGGTCGGCCGCGGTCGTCGTGATGGAAGAGGAAGAGGAAGAGGAGTTCGACGAGGACGAGGACGTCTTCGGCGACGATGACGAGGTTGAGGGCGGTGAGGAGTTTGAGGAGGACGACGAGGACTTTCTCGACGACGAAACCGAGGACGAACTCGACGACGACGCCGAGGAAGACGATGAAGACGACGACGACGACTTCTAGTCCCCGGTCGTAGGTCGCGGGGCGCGGGGCGTCGGCACGACGCCCTCGGAGCGACCGCGATGTCCGACACACACGACAGCATGGGCACGGAGCCTTCGGGCCGCGGCGGCGGCTGGGACGGGGTGGAGCGCCGTTCCGGGCGCGATCCGCGTCTGGACCCGCAGGTTGGCGGCGACGGGCGCCCGCCCAGCGGGATGGAACGCCGGCGCGGTCCGGGGCGGCGGTTGTCGGACTTTGCTCGCGCCGCCGAGGACGGGCGGCTCACCAAGGAGCAGTTCCTGTTCCTCATGGCGATCGAGCAGTTCAAGCGCTCGAACCAGGTCTCGTTCCCGGCGTGGACGGACGTGCTCGAGGTCGTGCGGCTGCTGGGCTACCGCAAGACGATGGCGTCGGAGGTGCGGGTCTCGGCGGCGGAGGACTGGCGCGAGGCGCCCGACGCGCCGAGCAATGTGCGGACCGACCGGCAGTGGGCCCGCCAGCGGGCGGCGGAGCGGGTGCCGGCGACGGGCGAGGCGGCGGACCGTCGGGCGGCGTAGTCGAGCACTGCGAGAGGCCGAACTGGGATACCAGGACGAACTGGCGTGCGCGGCCGAACCGGGGCAACCGAAGGGCCCGGCGTAGCCGCACGGAGCGCGAGCCGGGCGCGAGGGCACGATCGCGGGCGAGACGACGCGTCGTGCGCTCGACGAGCGGTGGTGTGGTAGGGTTTGTGCTGCGCCGGCCTTTATGTGAGGCCGCCGCTGGGGAGTTGTCATGGCGAAGGACCTGGCGGAGTTCACGAAAGCGTTCGCGACGATCAAGGGCGACGTGACGGCGGGGATGGAGCAGATCAAGAAGAACGCGGCGGCGATCGCGCAGACCTCGGGCGTGATGCACGAGGGCGTGAAGGAGGTCGGGCTGCGCGTGCAGAAGCTCAAGGACATGGGCGAGACGGGTGCGTCGGTGAACGACTTCATGAGCGATCCGGAAGTGAAGTCGATGATGGGCTCGGTGAACGCGTACATGAAGCAGATCGAGGCGGAGTGCAACCGCATCGGCGCGCTGCACGCGGGCTCGTTCAAGAAGACGATCGCGACGTTCTGGGACACGAAGAAGTCGCTGGAGGCGGAGATCGCGGCGCGGAAGAAGGCGGTGTCGACGAAGCTGGGGACGGGGAACAAGTCGCTGCCGGACCTCGAGAAGCTGCTGGCGGAGATGAACAAATACAAGGACGCGCAGTTCGCGTCGTTCGAGGTGTTCACGCCCGAGACGGCGGCCGAGCACCGGTCGGAGCTGGACAAGTGGATCAAGGACGAGATGTCGAAGACGAAGGCCGCGGCGCTCTCGGCGTTCCAGAAGGAAATGGACGAGCAGGCGCTCAACGTGCGCGTTCTGAACGGGAACGTGGGGAAGGCGAAGACGACGCTTGCCGAGGTGCTGAAGGACTGTGCGGCCGGCGAGAAGGCGCACAAGGCCAAGCAGCTCAAGCCCCTGATGGACGCGAAGCTGGCGGCGGCGGAGGGAGTCAAGGAACTGTCCGACATGGCTGGCAAGTACGAGCGGGCGCAGCAGGACCAGTGGATCATGTCAAAGCTGCGCACGTCGAAGGACAAGGGCGCGATCGAGTCTGGGATGAAGTCGGTGATCGAATCGCGGAACGCCGCGAAGGCGGCGCTGAACAAGCTGGCGGCGTTGAAGCTGTGAGCGGGAGTGGCAAGAGAGCGAAGTGGCGAAGTGGCGAAGTGGCAAAGTGGGAGAGTGGAAAAGTGGGAGAGTGGGAAAGTGGTGGAGTGCGCGGGTGGGGGGACGTGAACGGTGGGGTGGTGCGGGGCGTACAGTGGGTGGAGGGGTGAGTGCGGTCACCCGACGAGTCTTTGAAAACTGGGGGCCGAACTGGATTCGACCGGGCAGGGAAGGCGTGGCGGTGGCGCGTCGAGGAGCATGCAGGCCTCGTAAAAAGCATGCACCACATTGACTGCTGAGCGTAACTACGCTCTCGCGGCCTAACAAGGCCCCGACGGACCCTGGGGGCTGCTCGCGACCCTGGGGTACGAAATGACAGCGGGCTAGCGGACATCCGTCGTCGACGGGGATGAAGCCGCGAAACACCACCGTTGGCTGGCCGAAGGCGTAGGGTGCTGGGGTTCGACGCCGAGGCGAGATCAAATCACCAGATACACGCGTAGATGCTCCACGCTGACTGACTCGGGACGGGGGTTCGATTCCCCCCGGCTCCATTCTTGAAACAGCGGATGTTGACGTGGCGAAGTGGCCGGGCGGCTGCGGCGGTTGGAGTGCGCGCCGAATGTGGGGCGGCGGCGTCGGGTGACGGCGCGCGGTAGAGTGGGGCGGCAGGGGTGCAGCCAGGAGGCGCGCGCATGGGCCGCTTGATAGTCGCCGTGGTGGTCGCGTATGTCGCGATGGCCCTGCTGATCATGTCTCTGTTTGCGGGGATGTGGTTCGGCTTGGGGCCGGACGGGCTGTTGAAGCCGGGGAGTTTCAAGGGGAATCTGCTGATCACGATCGCGGCACCGTCGATCACGGTGCTGGGCGGTCTGTTCGGCGGGTGGCTGTGCAGGCGAATCGCGCATGGGGGAAGCGGGGGGGGCGAGGGAACGACCCGCGCCACGCGAGGGCGCGGGGCGGTGATGGTGTTGGCGGGTGTGGTGTTGGTGCTGGGGATGGTGATGGCGTACTTCACGCTGCAGAAGCCGTATCCGGCGGATCCGCGCCCGGCAGGGATGACGGTGCAGGAAATCATGGAGGTCGGGCGCGAGCCGACGTGGGTGGCGCTGTCTAACCCGATCGCCGGGGCCGCGGCGGTGCTCATCGGAGGGTTGGTGGTGGGGGTCAGGCGGAAGGGGTCGCGTGCGGGGTGAGACACCCGGTCCCGGAAGCGGGGCTGCGGAGGTCGATCGCGCTGGAAGACTGCTCGGCGCGATGTCGATGCTGAGAGTGACAAAAGGCCCGGGCGGGTGCCCGGGCCTTGGTGCGTTTTTGGAAGCGTGCGTGTTGATCGGGTGTCGTATCGCGCGGTTGTACGCGCGAGATAGACGTTGTGCTTAGCGGCGGCGACGGGCCGCGAGGAGCCCGCCGAGGGCGAGGAGCGAGGCGGCGCCGGGGGTGGGGATGGTGTAGGAGAGGAAGGTGCCGGCGACGGAGGCGGTGCCCCAGCCGGGCGTCGCGAGGCCGGCGACGGAGAGGTGGTCGACGCCGGGGTCGCCGCCGCCGCCGCCGGTGGTGACGACATCGAAGCGGAAGGTGTCATTGCCGGTCAGGCCCAGCAGGGCGCGGCTGACGGAGAGGGTGCGCTGGGTGACGGGGGAGTTGAAGGACCCGCCGATGGTGGTGTCGCCGTTGTAGGTGGCGGCGAGGAGGTTCCAGCCGGGCGCGGCGCGGAGCTCGGCGCCGCCGCCGCCGTCAACCCAGGAGCCGATCCAGAAGTCGATGCCCTGGCCGGCCCAGTCGATGTTGCGGCCCCAGCCGTTGGTCGAGCTGCCGCCGGCGGCGCCGGTATCGATGCCGACGCAGAACTTGGCCCAGTCGCGCGAGTCGGCGTTGCCGCGGACGTTGATGGTGAAGTTGATGTTGGTCGCGTCGTGGCTGACGGTGACGCTGGAGATGTCGAGGTGGTCGTACGCTCTGTCGGGCGGGTTGTCGAAGACGTCGAACGTCGAGTCGTTGTACGTCGTCTGCCCGCTCGCGACCTGCGCCAGACCGGCCAGCGCGACGATACCCATCACACGAATGCTCATGAATCTCTCTCCTCGAGGCGTTGGCCTCGCCATGCAGTGCGCCTTAGAACAGCCAAGGCGGCACGTATTTTACCGAGTGGACTGATTGCGCCAAGCGAAAATGCACGCAGAAAACGCGCGGAAACGACGCCCGATCGAGCGGGTCGGGTTTACGGGCAGGGCCCGCCGCCGACGACGTCGGTGAGGGCGGCGATGTCGTCCTGATCGACGTTGCCATCCTGGTTGAAGTCCGGGTCGATGCCGGTGCCGTTGGAACCGCCGGCGACAACGCCGACGAGGTACTCGATGTCGTCCTGGTCGACGTTGCCGTCCTGGTTGAGGTCGGGGTCGCAGGGGGGGAGGCCGACGAAGACGGTGAAAAACTGGGCGGAGCCACGCCCGGACTCTTCGAAGGCGAGGAGCAGGACGGTGTTGGGGCCTTCGGCCAGACCGGTAAGTGTTCGGGACCAGTCGAAGCGGTCGTCCTGGACGGCCTGGTTGGAGCCGTTGGCGAGGAGGAGGGGGTCACCGCCGACGGGCGGGTTGAGGATGAGGTGGATGCGGGAGACGGTGCGGTCGAGGGCGCGGAGGGAGAAGCGGTGCTGGAGCGTGCCGCTGGGGAGCGGGCTGGGGTTAGTGAGGGTGGCGTCGGGGGGCAGGCGATCGATGTAGAGGGCGGTGCGCCACTCGCGGAAGAGGGCCGCTTCGTTGAGGTTGCGTTTGCGGAAGGCGAGCACGGAGAGGTAGTTCATGCCCTCGGGGAGGCGGGTGGCGTCGATGGCCTGGCGGTACAGGCCGTTGGCGTTGGTGGTGCCGGCGAGGGGCTGGCGCTGGGTGACGAAGTTCTCGTAGCCGGGGGAGACGTCGTTCTGGAAGCCGATGTCGGGCGCGCCGGAGGCGTTCCAGTCTTCGAAGCCGGCGTTGAGGCGGAAGAGGGCGTTGTCGTCGGCGTTGTCGTTGGTGGTGGCCTGTGGGTCGCCGTTGGTGGTGGTGAGCTGGATCTCGAAGGAGGGCGCGCTGACGACGGGGACGGCGTTGGCGCGTCGGCGCCAGGAGGGGACGGAGAACGATTCGGCGGGGAGCGAGCCGGACTGGTTGGAGATGGTGAGCGTGCCCGCGGGGATGGCGGGTGCGTAGACGACGTAGCCCCGGTTGTGCTCGGCGCCGAGGGGGTTGAGGTTACGCGGAACGCGGAGGGTGACGCTGCCGCCCGCGCCGACGACGATGGTGTCGAAGATGTCGTTGTTGGGATCGACGGCGGGGTTGGCGGCGTTGCCGGTCATTTCGATGAGGCGAGTGCCGGCGGGGAAACTGGTAGAGACGATGCGCTGGTCGAAGCCGGCGTCGTAGCGGTCGTTGACGCCGACGAGGCAGTTGCCGGAGTACGCGCCGCCGCCCAGCGGGGTGCGGCGTTCGAAGACGAGGACGTCGGCGTCCTGCGCGCGGGGCTGATACTCGCCGCGGCCGAGCCAGTTGCTGAGGCGGACGAGGGTGGTGAAGGTGTCGTTGGGGGCGTTGGTGGCGGGCTCGACGCCGAGCGGGGCGGTGAGCCCGGCGCGGGGGTAGAAGCCGCTGCCGTTGCGGGCGACGCCGCGGGCGTTGTGGTAGAGGGTGGCGCGGCCGGCGCGCATGAGGAGGAAGGCGTGGGCGAAGGGGCCCTGCTGGCGCGTGGTGGGCGTGGGGGGGTTGGAGCCGCCGTCGCCGTAGGCGTTGTCGTGGCTGAAGACGTGGGCCATGCCGATGGAGCCGTTCTGGAGTCCATCGTCGGTGAGGTCGAGGAGCGCGCTGGTGACGTTGTTCCAACTGCCCAGGCCGTTGGCGCTGATGATGTCGCGGAGCTGGCCGGCGCCGTTGAGGTCGAGCGCATCGCGGTTGCCGAAGGCATCGCCGGCGACGGAGCGGCCGGAGGTTCGTCCGTTGGGCTTGCGGACGTAGCGGTCGAAGGTGAAGTCGTTGCCCTCGACGCACTCGCCGAAGGAGTACGGCGTGACGAGGCGCCCGTCGGGCGTGCGGCGCCGGTTGGCGATGGCGGAGTCGAAGAAGGTGTCGAAGAACCAGCTTGGGGTGTGCTTGATGGCGTCGAGGCGGTAGCCGTCGACGTGGTGGACGTCGGCCATCCACTGCACCCAGCGGAGGAGGTAGCCGGTGGCGTTCTCGGGGACGGGGTCGCCGGCCATGGGGTCGGCGAGGTTGAAGCGGCCGAGGGTGAGCTGGGTGGCGGGCTCGTTGCGCGCGGGGATGTCGCAGGGGGGCGCGAAGATGCCGGTGTTGAGCGGGCCGGCGAAGGACATGCCGGGGTTGAAGACGGTGTCGGTGCCGAGGGCCTGATCGGGGTAGAAGCGTGCGTTGGCGGGGTCGGGGCGGTTGAAGACGCTGCCGCCGGGGATGTTCAGCGGGTTGCCGGGCGTGGTGGGCTGGCGGATGAAGTTGTTGACGGAGGCCTGGTCGATGTCGACGAGCGCGACGAGGTCGCCCCGCAGGAGGCAGTAGCGGCTGCCGCCGGGGTTCTCGCTCTGGAGGTAGCCACCGGAGACGCCGGCGTGGAAGTCGCCCCAGGGGCTGGTGGGCTGCTTGTTGACGGGCGGGTTGGCGGAGGCCATCCAGAGGCCGGGCCAGCCGCCCTCGGCCTGGAAGGTGGCGCCGGTCTGGCGGAAGCCGTTGTGGTTGAGGATGGTGTCGATGTAGACCTCGGCGCCGGCGAGGTGGAACTCCTGGACGACCTGGTGGAAGGAGGCCTCGGTGCCGTAGGCGGTCTGGGCGTTGGGCTTGCCGAGGTCGAAGCGGTCGAAGACGTCGTAGCCGACGGAAGTGGAGTTCTGGTTGGGCGAGCTGGGGGGTACGTACGCGCGGGAGGGCGGGGGCACCCAGGTGGAGCCGTAGCCGGCGACGAAGAAGTCGCCCATGCGGCGTTCCATGTCGGACCAGCGGCATTCGAACCACTGGAGCGTGGGCGGGGGGTTTTCGGTGCTGATCTGGGCCGTCGCAGAGGCGGCGGCGCCGGCGACCGCGAGGAGGCAGGCGGCGGAGCGGGCGGTGAAACGTCGCGGAGCGATGATCATGCGGATTCCTGGCGGAGTGCGTGGGCGCGTGGGGGCGGCGCGCGGGGCGGGCCCGAGAGTCCACGCAGGAGTATCGCACGCATGTTCGTTCTGGCAAAGGCTTTTTGGCCGAAGCGGGGCGGCGTGCGTGTTCGGTTGTTGACCAGGAAACCCCAGGCGGCGCGGGCGTGGGGACGTGCGAGTGTGGCGGCCGCTATTCTGCGCGGCGCGCCGCGGGGGCGCGTGTGGAGGCTGTTATGAGACCGGTGATCGCGCGATGCGCAGGTGTTCGGGCGTGGGTGGTGCTGGCGCTGTTGGTGCTGAGCGCGTGGCGCGCGGCGGGGCAGCCGGTGGTGGCGGAGCGGCTGAGCGATCGCGCGCAGCGGTACTTTCCGAGCGCGGAGGCGAAGGAGGAGGCGCTGCCGTCGTACGCGCTGCTGGAGACGGTGCGCGGTCGGGCGGGCGAGGTCGACGCGTCGGCGTCGCCCCGGTTCGAGACGGCGGGGGGGAAGCAGGTGGCGCGGCTGTCGGTGCCGCCGGGCACGTCGATGTATGGGACGGGCGAGGTGGGGGGGCCCCTGCTGCGCAACGGTCGGACGATCGTGTGCTGGAACACGGACGCGTACGGGTACGGCGCGGACACGAAGTCTTTGTACCAGTCGCACCCGTGGGTGCTGGCGGTGATGGCGGACGGGACGTCCAAGGGCGTGCTGGCGGACACGACGTACCGGTGCGAGGTGGACACGGGGGCGACGAGCCCGGACGAGATCCGGTTCGTGGCGGACGGGCCGTCGTTCGGGGTGGTGGTGATCGACGGCGCGAGCCCGCAGGAAGTGCTGACGGAGTTGGCGCGGCTGACGGGGACGATGCCGCTGCCTCCGAAGTGGGCGCTGGGGTATCACCAGTGCCGGTACTCGTACTACCCGGATTCGCGGGTGCGGGAGATCGCGGCGGGGTTCCGCGTGCACGGGATCCCGGCGGACGTGATCTGGATGGACATTGATTACATGGAAGCGTTCCGGGTGTTCACGTTTGATCGGGGGTATTTCCCGGATCCGGCGCGGCTGAACGCGGACCTCAAGTCGCTGGGCTTTCACAACGTGTGGATGATCGACCCGGGGATGAAGGCGGACGATGCGCGCGGGCCCGCGGACCGGCCCGAGGCGGACCTGGCGAAGGAGCCCGAGTCTGCGCGGGCGGCGCGCGAGGAGGAACTGGCCCGGTACCGCGCGATCATGGCGTCGGGGCGTGCGGCGGACGTGTTCGTCAAGACGGCGGGCGGGGAGGAGTATCGCGGGGCGGTGTGGCCCGGGATGTGCGTGTTCCCCGACTACACGGCGCCGCGGGTGCGCGAGTGGTGGGCGAACCTGTACGGGCCGTTCCTGGCGAACGGGGTGGCGGGCGTGTGGAACGACATGAACGAGCCGGCGGTGTTCAACGTGGAGTCGAAGACGATGCCGCTGGACAACCGGCACGAGGGCGACCCGGCGATGGTGGGCCCGAACGGCAAGCCGCAGGGTGCGCGGGCGGCGGGTGATCACGCGCGGTATCACAACGTGTACGGGATGCAGATGATCCGCGGGACGCGGGAGGGGATTCTGGCGGAGCGGCCGGCGGAGCGCCCGTTCGTGCTGAGTCGCGCGAACTACATCGGGGGGCAGCGGTACGGGGCGACGTGGACGGGCGACAACACGGCGTCGTGGGAGCACCTGGAGATGAGCATCCCGATGACGCTGAACGTGGGGCTGTCGGGGCAGCCGTTCATCGGGCCGGACATCGGGGGGTTCGTGGGGAACGGGGACGCGAAGCTGTTCGCGCGGTGGATCGGGTTCGGGGCGTTGCTGCCGTTCGCGCGGGGGCACACGGGGAAGGAGACGATCGCGAAGGAGCCGTGGGCGTTCGACGAGCACACGACGGCGACGGCGCGCGAGGCGATCCAGCGTCGGTACAGGCTGATGCCGTACTACTACACGCTGTTCCGCGAGGCGAGCGTGACGGGGCTGCCGGTGGCGCGGCCGGTGTTCTTCGCGGATCCGTCGGACCCGGCGCTGCGCGCGGAGGACGACGCGTTCTTGCTGGGGTCGGACGTGCTGGTGATTCCCAACGTGCTGGAGCGGGGCGCGCGGGCGGCGTCGCTGCCCAAGGGCGAGTGGCGCGCGATCGAGGTGTCGGACAACCCGGACCTGCCGGAGCTTCGGGTGCGGGCGGGGGCGATCGTGCCGATGGGCCCGGACCTGCGCTTCACGGGCGAGAAGCCCCTGAACCCGCTGACGCTGGTGGTGGCGCCCGACGCCTCGGGCAACGCGTCGGGCGTGCTGTACGAGGACGCGGGGAACGGGTTCGAGTATCAGCAGGGCGGGTACCTGCTGTCGACGTACGAGGCGCGGGTGGAGAACGGCGTGCTCACACTGGCGCTCGTGCGGGCGGAGGGACGTCTGGAGCGCCCGACGCGCCGGGTGGTGGTGCGGGTGGTGCTGGGCGATCGCGTGGTGGAGTGGGGCGGCGTGGACGGCGCGACGATCACCGTGCCGCTGCGCTAGCGCGGGCGGCGGGCGGCGCGGGGGTGCCGGGCGCGGACGAGACGGTGGCGAGGCGGAGGATGTTCGCCTGCGTGATGGCGTCGGCGGTGAGTTCGCCGGCGATGCGCCCGTCGCACATCACGAGGATGCGGTCGGAGAGGGCGAGCAGTTCGGGCATCTCGCTGGAGACGAGCACGACGGCGGCGCCGGCGTCGGACGCGGCGCGGACGAGGCGGTAGATCTCGGCCTTGGTGCCCACGTCGATGCCGCGGGTGGGCTCGTCGAGCAGGAGGACGCGCGTGCCCGCGCCCATCCAGCGGGCGATGAGGACCTTCTGCTGATTGCCCCCGGAGAGCGTGGCGGGCGAGAGCACGGGGCTGGCGGCCTTGATCTGGAACTCGGCGAGCTTCTCGCGCACGAGGCGGCGCTCGGCGCCGAGGCCGCGAACGCCCAGCGGGGCGGCGAGGCGGCGCATGAAGGGCATCACGAGGTTCTCGTGGATGCTGAGGTCGAAGAACAGGCCCTGTCGGCGGCGGTCCTCGGGGACGTAGCCGAGCCCCGCGCCGATCGCGGCGCGGGGGGCGCGCGGGGGCACGGGCACGGCGTCGACGAGCACGGTCCCGGTGGCGCCCGGGTCGAGCCCGAAGATGGCGTCGAGCAGTTCGGAGCGTCCGCTGCCGACGAGCCCACCGATGCCCAGCACCTCGCCCGCGCTCGCCCCCAGCGAGACGTCGCGGAGCTTTCCGGGAGAGTTCAGATCGCGGACCTCGAGCAGGGGGCGGCCTGGTCGATCGCGCGGGGCGGGGCCCGGTACGGCGCCGGGGCCCGGTTCGGTGCGGGGCGGTTCGCCCGCGAGCGCGCGGACGGCGGCGGCCTCGACCGCGCCGGGCGCGGCGTGTGGTGCGGCGGTGGGTGCGCGGTGCGCGCGGACGGGCGTGGCAAGGCGGCGGCCGATCATCTGTTCGACGAGCGTGGGCTCGTCGAGCCCGCGCACGGGTGTCGTGGCGACGTACCGCCCATCGCGCAGCACGGTGACGCGGTCGCACACGGCGAAGATCTCGCCCATGCGGTGGCTGACGTAGATGATGGCCAGACCCCGGCGGGCGAGGGCGCGGATGACCTCGAGGAGGCGGTCGGCCTCGGCGATGGAGAGGGAACTGGTGGGCTCGTCGAAGACGATGGCGCGGGGCCCGGATGACGCGGCGGAGCGCTCGTCGAGGGCCGCGGCGATCTGGCAGATCTGGCGGCGGCCGGGCGAGAGCAGGCCGAGGGGCGCTTCGACGTCGATGCCGGGGTCGAGTTGGTGGACCATGGCGGCGGCGCGGTCGGCCATGGCGCGGAAGTCAACGAGCCCGAGGCGGGTGCGGGGCACGTCGTGCAGGCTGAGGTTCTCGGCGACGGAGAGGTTGGGGCACTGGGCGAGTTCCTGGTGCACGATGCGGACGCCCGCGTGGAAGGCGTCGGCGAAGCTGCCGGGGCGGAGGGCGTGCCCGTCGATGGCGACGCGTCCGGCGTCGGGCACGGTGAGGCCGGCGATGATGCGTCCGAGCGTGGACTTGCCCGCGCCGTTCTCGCCCATGAGGGCGTGGACCTCGCCGTGGGCGAAGCGGACGGTGACGTCGTCGAGTGCCTGCGTGATGCCGAAGCGTTTGGAGATGTGCTCGGCGACGAGGAGGTCTGGGCGGGGGTCCATGGACCTGCCTTTTACTTGCGGCCGAGCCACTTCTCCCAGAGGCCGGCGTATTGCTCGACGTTGTCCTTGGTGACGACGGCGAGGTCGAAGTGGATGACGGTGGCGGCGGGGTCCTTCTTGTGGTGGATCTTGTCGACGAGGATCTTCACGGACTCGTGCCCCCAGGCGTAGCAATCCTGGCCGATGAGGGCCTGGACCTCGCCCTTGCGGACGTAGTCGAGCTGTTCGGGGAGGGTGTCGACGGAGACGACCTTGGCCTTGTCGGCCACGCCGTCGAGCGCGTTCTGGGTGAAGAGGGGCCACCCGCCGACCATGGCCCAGCCGACGATGTCGGGGTTGGCGGTCTGGGCCTGCTGGACGGTGGCGGCGCCGTCGACGGCGGTTTCCTTGTGGTAGTAGACGTTCTTGAGCGTGAAGCCCTTGTCCTTCATCGTGTCGAGGGACTCGCGGACGCCCCGGATGCGGGCCTGCAGGTTCGGGGCGGTCTGGTTGCCCCCGAGGATGGCGATGGGTCCGCCCTTGTCGCCGACGGCCTTGGCGAGCTGGGCCATGACGGCCTTGCCGGCGGCGACGTCGTCGATGCCGTAGTACGCGAGGCGCTTGCTGGCGGGCGCGTCGGAATCAAAGGTCACGACGACGACGCCCTTGCCGACGGCCTGGTCGATCGGCGGGGTCAGCAGGTCGGCGTTCGTGCACGAGATGGCGATGCCGTCGACGCCCTGGCTGATGAGCTGCTCGACGTACTGCGCCTGCACGGCGGCGTCTTCGGCGACGGGCGTGCGCCAGACGATCTTGACCTCGACGCCCTCGGCGGCGAGGGCCTCCGAGAGTTCGCGTCCGGCGTCTTGCGCGCCGGTGCGGGCGGCCTGGAAGACCGGGTTGCTCTCGCTCTTGGCGATGACGCCGATGGTGATGGTCTTCTTGGCGGCGGGGGCGGCGCTGGCGCCGGGGGTCGTCGGCGAGGCCGGGGCGGGTTCGGACTTCTTCTCGCACGCGCCGGTGAAGGCGGCGAGCAGGCCCAGCGCGCCGCAGGTGGCGAGGCGCAGGATGGTCGGGAGCGTGGTCATGCGGCGGGACTCCTGTGTCGCGGGTGCTACGCGCGTTTCGATGACAAGCGGGCCTTGGTCTGGTCCATGACGACGGCGATGACGATCGCCGCCCCCATCACGATACTCGTGTAACTGCTGTCGATGTCGAGGATGATCATCGCGTTGGTGATGAGTTGGATGAGGATGGCGCCCAGGACGGCGCCCAGCGCCGACCCGCGCCCGCCCGAGAGCGAGGCGCCGCCGATGACGGTCGCGGCGATGACCGAGAGCTCGTAGCCGTTGCCGGCGTTGGGCTCGAAGGCGGCGTAGTAGCCGACGTAGACGCAGGCGGAGAGGCCCGCGAGCAGCCCGCAGAGCGTGTGCACAATGATCTTGACGCGACCGACCGGGATGCCCGCGTAGCGGGCGGCGGTCTCGTTCCCGCCGATGCCGAAGGCGTGCCGCCCGAGCACGAGGCGGGTGAGCACCAGGTGCCCGGCGACGGCGGTGGCGAGCATGACGAGCAGGGGGACGGGGTAGACGCCGGCGACCTCGGACTTGAAGAACCCGGCGCTCAATGACTCGGGCATGCCGCTGATCGACAGCCCGCCGGTGATGACGAACACGACGCCCCGGAGGGCGGCCATGGTGCCCAGGGTGATGATGAACGGGTGCACGCGCAGGCCCACGACGAGCGCGCCGTTGGCGGCGCCGCACGCGGCGCCGACGAGACAGCACACGCCCAGGCCGATGGGGAGGGCGGCCCAGAGCGGGGCACCGCCGGCGGAGACGATTGCGCCCCCGGGCGGGACGCCCAGCCAGTGTCCTTGGAGGGCGCGCAGCGCGAGCGCGCCGAGCAGCGCCGCCAGGGCGTACATCGAGCCGACGGAGAGATCGATCCCGCCGATGACGATGACGGCGGTCATGCCGACGGCCATGATGGCGATGAAGCTGGCGTCCTTGGCGACGAGGACGAGGTTCTCAAAGTCGAGGAAGCGGTTGACGGTGAGTTTGGTCCACTCGCCGGTGTCGGCGTCGCGGATGCGTTTCTCTTTGGTGCCTCCGAAGACGGTGAGGGTGATCATCACCAGGAGGATGACGAGCACCAAGCCGGATTCCGGGGCCGCGACGAGGCGGCGGAGGAGCGACGGTCGGGATGTGGGGGTAACCGCGGCTTCGGGCACGGGTCGGGCTCTCACGCGCCTGCCCGAGCGGGCAGGGGGCGACAGCGTACCACCCGGACGGGGACGGCGTCGGCCTGGGGGCGTGGTCAGTCGATTGTGAAGACCCGGCTGCTGCGGAAGGGGTCCATCGCGTTGATGCTGCGGGGGCCGACGGGCGGGGCGTTGGGGTTGGAGGGGTCGCGGCGTTCGAAGAAGACGGACTGGATGTCGTCCTTCACGAAGCTGGCGCTGCCGTCGGTGAAGGCGTAGTTCCCGCCGGCGACGCCGTGGTTGTCGACCTTGGCGAAGCGACCCGGGGTGGTTCCGACGAGGTCGGCGTTGGGGCCGCCGGTGCCGCCGCCGCCCCAGAAGGCGTCGGTGGAGATATCGGGCCCGTTGGTTTCATCGCCGAAGAGCGGGACGACGGCGAGGACCTTGGGCTCATCGGTGCGGAGGCCGGCGATGTAGAGGTAACTGATGTTGACGGAGCAGACCTCGGTCTCGGAGGCGGCGATCTGCGGCCTGACGCGGGGGCGCCCGGCGTAGGTGTTGTTGCTGGTGCTGGGGTACAGGGGTCCGTAGTAGGCGTCCTCGGCGTCGGCGGGGCAGTAGAGCGCGGCGTAGGAATCGAGGTACGCCCGCATGACGGGGTTGCTGGGGTTGGTGGGGCTGCCCCCGGGATAGAAGGGGATGGTGGTGCCGGGGTACTGCCGGGTGGTGCCGGCGTCGTCGAGGCGCTGGCCGAGTTGGTTGAGGGAGAAGAAGCCGGCGAGCCCGCCGCGGAGGTGCTGGCCGGTGAGGTAGCGGTTGCCGGGCGGGCTGCCCACTTCGAAGGCGGTCTTGTCGGCGCCGCTGAGGGGGATGAGGGGGTACCAGCCCTTCATGTCATTGGCGTAGTACATCATGGCGGCGCCGTTCTGGCGCACGTTGGAGAGGCATTTGGCGATGCGTGCCGCTGACCGGGCCTTGCCGAGCGCGGGCAGAAGCACGCCGATGAGCAGGGCGATGATGGCGATGACGACGAGCAACTCGATGAGCGTGAAGCCACGAGCGCGTGAACCGGACTGCATGAAGCCCTCCTGCGGGCGGCCGCACACGACGCGAGAACCTGGCGCCGCGACAGTGTGCACCCTACTGGTAAATGGCACACGGGTCAAGCATTCTGATGGCCCTCGGCGGCCCAAAGTCACACGGCGGCGCCGGGGGGTTTGAACTGGCGGGACGGGTCCCGGGCCGGGCGGGGAGCGGCGCCCGAGAAAGCCCGAGTTCCTGGGGGCAAGGTGGGGTGATTTTCGAGTCATGAGGCGGGGGCGGGGGGTTTGCGGGCGTGCAGAATTGCCTTGGATCTGTGCGATTCAACCGTAAACTGCGACACGCGGCGGCGTGCGTTGAGGCCGCCGGTTCTCGTCGCGGCACACCGGGTGCCGCTCCGGGGTGTACTGCGCGGCGCGTCGCGTGTCGCAGGTCGGCTTTGCATAGCGGAGGTTGAGATGAATCGGAGTTTGATTACGGCGGGCGTTCTTTCCTCGATCGCGGGCGCGGCGGTGGCGCAGCCGACGATCGACGGATCACTGTCGGGCGATACGTACGGCAACATCAAGTGGGTGCAGAACCAACCGACGACGTTCGGGAACAACATCGGCGGGGTGAGCGGCACGCCGGGCGACCCGGCGGACGTGGCGACGGGCGTGGAGATGAAGATCCCGCTGGCGCAGCTGGGCAACCCCGACCTGGCGGTCGGCATCAAGATGATGGCGTTCGTGCTCCGCGACTCGGGCCGGCTGATCTCGAACCAGGTGACGGGCGGGCTGGACGCGACGTACGCGATGTCGCGCATCGGCGATGCGCGCGCGGCGAACTTCGGCGCGATCGCGGAGACGCAGACCCTGACGGTGTTCCCCGCCACGCGCACGACCGCGCCGACGATCAACGGCTCGATCCTGGAGCCGGAGTGGTCGGGCGCCCGCGTGTGGGTGCAGAACCGGGCGACGACCGAGGGTGACAACACGGTCGCGACGGGCCAGGGCGCCAACGGCAGCGAGCTGGACAACATGTACGCGATGGTGGTCGGCACCGATCTGTACCTGTTCTTCGGCGGGAACCTGCACAACTACAACAAGCTGCTGATCTTCTTTGACACGCAGCCGGGCGGGCAGCAGCGTCTGCTCTTCGGCAACTCGGCGCACTCGTTCAACCTGCTCGGATCGCTCTCGGAGAGCGCCGCGGGCGCGGGCAACGGGCTGACGTTCGAGCCCGGGTTCGTGCCCGAGCAGACGTTCTTCGTGGCGTGCGGGAGCGGGGGCGACTTCTACGTCGACAACGTCACGCTGCCCGACGACCCGGTCGCGACCCCGGGCGTGGGCACGTACCTGGGCACGAACACGTGCCCCTCGCCCACGGGCACGTTCACCGGCGGGACGCCGACGGGCGAGCTCGCCAACGTGCGCGCCTCGCTGAACAACAGCAACGTCGCGGGTGTGGGCACGTCGTCGGGCGCGACGACGCCCAGCCGCGACATCGCGGTGGGCTCGGAGCTCGACGGGCTGTACGGGAGAATCGAGAACGGGAAGCTGTACCTGCTGCTCACGGGCAACCTCGAGAACAACTTCAACAAGCTCGACCTGTTCCTGGACGTCAACCCGGCCGATGGGCAGAACCAGCTCCGCGGCGACAACGTGAACATCGACTACGACGGGCTCAACCGCATGGGCAACGGCGGCGGCGGCGCCCCGAACGCCGGGGCGGGCCTGCGCTTCGAGAGCGACTTCTTCGCGGACTACTACATCGGGATCACCAACGGCAACGACCCCGTCGACATCTACATCAACGCGGCGACGCTGCGTGCCGACGGCCCGCGCCTCAACAGCGGGTTCATGGCCGACTACTCGGCGAACTACGGCGGCGAGAAGTCGCAGAACGACCCCGTGAGCCTGATCGCCACGTACGCCGAGTACCAGTTCTTCGACGCCGAGGGAACGGTGCTCTCGACCGACGGCCCGCCGCGCCTGATGGCCGACTGGGTCCCGCTGCAGGTGCCCCCGACGCTGCCCGAGCGCAACGTGACGCCGGACGCGCAGTTCGCCGGGCGGCTGCGCGCCACGATCGACAACAACAACATCCTGGGCGTGTCGGGCACGACGCTGCCGATCGACGTCTCGGGGGCGGGGCTCGTCACGACGGGCATCGAACTGGAACTGGACCTGGCCGAGCTCGGCTGGGACGGGTCGTCGAGCGTGAAGGTCGCGGGGTTCATCAACGGGCAGGCGCACGACTTCGTGTCGAACCAGGTGCTGGGCGGGCTGCCCACGCCGGTCGGCGCCGACTTCGCGCCGGACCTGGGCGAGCCTTCGGTGATCGACTTCAGCCAGATCGACGGCACGCAGTACGTGGTGGTTCCGGTCGAGTCGGCGCCGCCGTGCGACCCCGACGTGAACGCGGACGGGAACGTGGACCAGGACGACATCGCGTGCCTGGCGCAGGCTGTCGCGGGTGATCCGTCGTGCCTGGGCGGGGGCGTCGATCCGGACTTCAACCGCGACGGCAACGTGGACCAGGACGACATCGCGTCGCTGGAGCAGGTCGTCGGCGGGGCGAACTGCCCCTGAGTGACGGGCTGACGAGGTTCGTGAGAGTTCGATGAGCACACAGACCCCGGCGGCGTCGCCGGGGTCTTTTTCTGCGCGGGCGGGTCGTCGCTCGCGTGGGGCGGGGTGCGCTTACTGATCGCGGACGAGTTGGAAGAGCGCGAGCCGGTCAAAGGGCGTGCCGGGCGTGCCGTCGCCGTCGACGTCGCGGTTCAGGCCGCCGCCGCTCTCGTAGTCGTAGAGGTCGTCGATGTCAACGACGGCGTTGGCGTTGACGTCGCCGGGGATGAGGAACTCGATCCAGTTGGTGTTGAAGTCGGCGCCCGCGGCCCCGACGTTCGACAGGCGCAGGGCCGTAAGCCCCTGGGGCAGGGTGACGGTGGTGGTGAGGGTGCGGTAGGACTGCCACCCGCCGCTCGACGGGATGGGGAGGACGTCGGAGATGTTCTGGCCGTTGGACGCGAGGCGGCAGGCGGCGCCGGCGGCCTGGGTGGCGACGCGGAGGCGGACCTGGTACTGGCCGGCGGCGGGCGCGATGACGGAGTACTCGACCCACTCGCCGGGGCGGAACCAGCCCGTGTTGAACCCGCCCTCGGCGCAGGCCTCGATGTCGACGGCCTCATCGGGGCGGAAGGCGTTGCCGACGTTCTCCGGCTCGGTGTCGTTGTACGCGATGGAGCCGCCCCCCAGGTCGAAGTGCTCGGCCTCGATGCGGGTGGGGAGCGTGGGGGCGAGGCCGGCGTACGGGCCCTTGGGCGGGCGCTGCGAGACGCGGACATAGTCGACGCGCAGGGTGGAGGGGAACGGGGTGGACGCGTTGGGATTGCCCGGCCAGTTGCCGCCGACGGCGAGGTTGAGCAGGAGGTGGAAGGGGGTATCGAAGGGGGCGCGGTCGTTGGCGGGGGCGGCGGTGCTGAACCAGGTGGCGCTGGTGACGCGGTAGTAGCGGACGCCGTCAACGTACCAGCGGATCTCGTCGGGCTCCCACTCCACGCGGTAGACGCGGAAGGTGTTGGCGTAGGTGCCGGCGAGTTGCCCGCCGTTGGACGTGTTGTTGGGCCAGTTGCTGCCGTGATGGATGGTGCCGTGGGCGGTGGTGGCGGCGTTGATGGTTTCGATGATGTCGATCTCGCCGCTGGCGGCCCACCCGCCGTAGGGCGAGTTGGTGGGGAGCATCCAGAAGGCGGGCCAGAGGCCCTGGCCGGCGGGGACGCTGATGCGGGCTTCGAAGCGTCCGTAGCGGAAGTCGCGCCGGCCGAGGGTGCGGATGCGGGCGGAGGTGTACGAGCGGTTGTTGTAGTTCTCGGCCCGGGCGATGATCGAGAGCATGCCGTTGCTGACGGTGAGGTTCTGGGGGCGGCCGGTGTAGTACTGGAGCTCGTTGTTGCCCCAGTTTTCCAGGCCGTAGAGCGTGCCGGTGCCGGTCTGGACCTCCCAGTTGGCCGCGTTGAGGGCGGTGCCGTCGAACTCGTCGGCCCAGACGGGGATCCAGGCAAGCTGGGCCAGGCCCGTGGACGCGGTGCAGAGGACCGCGGCGAGGGCGTGGTGGGGGACACGGGGTGCGAGGGGCATGGATGACTCCACCGCGCGGCGCAGGGGGGCCGGCTCGCGGCGTGGCGCAGCGTACCAAAGGACCGGAACGATTCCAGTAGGCTTGCGCACATTCGCCGGGGGGGTAGATGCGGGCGGATGGCGCGGGGGGATGGGAAAGAAGGGCAGGTGCGGGCGGATTGGGGTGATGCGGGCGGGGTCGGGGGGCGCGTCCGGCGGGGAAAATGCGTTGAAACCGCGCTGAAACTGTTGCAAGGTTTCGGTATCCCGCGGTAGAGTAGCGGACGCGGCATTCGGGCCGAAGCCCGGCGAACGCCGCCCTGGTTCGCGAAAAGGAGAGAGAGTCATGCGTTGTACGAGTGCGTTGTTCGTGACGGTGTGCGCGGGCCTGCTGGCGTCGACCGCGCAGGCGAGCGTGCTGGTGAATCCCGGCTTTGAGACGGGGACGGCCCCGGGCAACGGTGATTTCGGCGGCTCGCCCGGCTGGATCACGTTCGGCAACGTGTTCACTGTTTCGACGCCGAACCCCGCGCCGGTCGGGCCCCGCAGCGGCACGGGCGCGCTGAAGCAGTTCGGCACGTTCCCCGGCGTGTCGGGCGCGTTCCAGGTGTTCCCGGCGTCGGCCGGCGAGCAGTGGTCGCTCTCGGGCTACGGGCTCAACTCGAGCGCCGACGCCATGCAGGCCGAGAACTTCGCCCTGCTGAAGATCGCGTTCAAGAACGCGGCCAACGCGGAGATCGGGTTCGCCGAGTCCGCGTTCATCACGAACGCGACGGTGCAGGATCAGTGGCACGCGCTGTCGGCGAACGGCGTGGCGCCGGCCGGCACCGTGACCGTCGAGCTGTTCGCGCTGTTCGTGCAGCCGAACTTCAACGGCGGGGCCGCGTTCTTCGACGACCTCGCCGCGGTCCCCTCGCCCGCGAGCCTGGCGCTGCTGGGCATGGGCGGGCTGGTCATGGCGCGTCGTCGCCGGGCCTGAGCACAGGGCACACTCCCCCGCGGCGGCCGCGGGGCGACGCTTCAATCGCAGTGCACGATCGGCCCCTGCGCGCGCGGGGGCCGGTTTTCTTTTTGGAACGGCTTCTCGAGCAGCGAGCGCGCGGGCCGCGGCGCCGACGCGGGCGTGTTGGGACGTGCTGTATGGCGTGGTGCAGGGCGGGCTACTTCTTCGCGGGCGCGGCGTCGGGCGGGAACGGCGCCGGCGCGCCGGGGTGCGGGCGGAAGAGCAGTTTGGGCGTGCGATCGGCGTTGTACACGCCCCAGTGCTTCTCGACCTCGGAGGGCTCGGGCCCGCCCTTCCAGTTCTCGTCGAACGCCTCGAAGAAGAAGTAGGGCTGGCGGTGCTCGATGGCCCAGTCGCGCAGCGCGCGGAAGAAGATCTCCTGGTCGCGCTCGTTGGGGACCGCGGTGATGAGCCGCGCCTGGTCGCCGGTGGTGCCCTTGTCGGTGGCCCAGCCGATCTCGGTGATGACGATCGGCAGGTCGGGGTGCATGGCGTGCACGGCGGCGATGCGGTCGCGCGTCCAGGCGAACGAGTCGGTGAGCGACTGCCCGTTCCACATCGCGTACGCGTGCAGGGCGAGGTAGTCGCACTCGCTGGCGATGTCGCGGCTTTCGGGCTGCGTCCAGTAGAGCTCGGTGTCGCACGTCGAGACCGGCACGGTGGTCGCGGCGCGTGCCTGGCGGAGGTAGCCCTTGACGACCGACGGCGCGACGCGGTGGGCCGACCAGCTCACGAGCGCCTCGTTGCCGATGTTCAGCGCGACGACGACGTCCGGGAACTCGTTGGCGAGTCGGACGGCGGCGGCGACCTCGGCCTGATTGGCCGCGGCGATGGGGGCGATGACCGGCCCGGGCGTGCCGTCGGCGTTGGGAATCGACTCCTGGGCGATCCAGGCGCCCACGAGGACCTTGAGCGGGAGTTTCTCGGCCCGGATGAGGCGACAGACGATCTCGGCGGATCCGCGGGCGGCGTAGACGCGGAGCATGCTCCAGTGGCGCGCCATGATGTGCAGGTCTTCGCGGATCTGGGCCTCGGTGGGCGAGGGCCCCTCGGGAAACTGCCCGTCGCGGTGCGGGCCGTAGCACACCCCGACGCCCCCCCAGGCCTGCGGCGTGTTGACGAGGCGGAACGGGCGCTGATCGCTCGGTGCGGCGATGCTCCCACCGGCGGGGGCACGCGTGGCGGGGGGCTGTGTGGCGGGCTGGGCACCGGCGACGCAACCGGCCAGGCACAGCAGCGAGGCGGCGCGGGCGATCTGGGCGAACCGGAGGGCTGTGGCCATGGCTGGTCCTCGAGGGGTGGGAAGAATCCGGCGACGGGCGGACGTGCGCGACTGTACCGGGCGGGGCCGGCGGCTGCAACTGTTTCGGTAGGCTGGCGGGCTGTTACGCGTCGGAACGCCGGGACGCACGCTGCTGGAGCCCGGAGGGCCGGGGGCGGGACGGCGCGAGGCGGGGCGGGAGGGGGCGACAGGGCCGGCGGGCGGAACGCCCGAGAGAGCGGAATGGAAGGGGAGAACGCGGACAGGAGCACACGCGGGCGCGGCGGATGAAGATCGTGTCAGATGTGCATTGACACCTCCGGCGGATTCCGGTACGGTGCCTGGAACACTTCCGGGACACGGCCCGCGCGGGCCGGGGGCGCACCGGGCGGCGATGGGCCGTTGAGTCGAAAGCGAGGCGAGCGGCGTGTCATCGGTGCGGGCCATCGCGAAGGAGCTCGAGCTGTCGGCGGCGACGGTGTCGCGGGTGCTGAACGGGCATCCGGACGTGGGGCGCGCGACGCGCGAGCGGGTGCTGGCGTACATCGACGCGACGGATTACTTTCCGAAGGTGGGGCGGCGGCACGCGAACGTGATCGCGCTGGCGTACCCGGACGAGCCGGTGCGGACGGACTACGGGTCGTTCGAGCCCGCGCTGCTGGCGGGCATCATGCGGGGGCTGGGCGAGCAGCAGTTCGACCTCAAGCTGCTGAGCCTGCGCCGCGACCGGGTGGCGTCGGAGTCGTACACGCAGTTCTTCATGCGCAAGGGCGTGCGCGGGGTGATCCTGCGGTGCTCGCGCCGGAACCGCTCGACGATCACGCAGATCGCGGCGGAGCGCTTCCCGGCGGTGGTGGTGGCGGAGCACTTCGACGAGGAGAGCGTCAACTTCGTGCGGGCGGAGTCGTACTCGAGCAGCCGCCGGGCGATGGAGCACCTGATCGCTTTGGGGCACCGGCGGATCGCGCTGGCGATCCACAATGTGACGGACAGCGACCACGCGGACCGTCGCCGGGCGTACAACGACGGGCTGTACTGCGCCAAGCTGCCGGTGGACCCGGCGCTGATCTTCGAGCAGCCCGACAGCCTGTTCGCGGGCGAGCACGTGGTGGACGCGATCCGGATGATGGCCTCGCCCCCGACGGCGGTGGTCGCGACGAACCCGATCACGACGCTGGGCGTGATGCGCCGGGCGCAGGAGCTGGGGCTGTCGATCCCGCGCGACCTCTCGGTGGTGGGGATGGACGACAGCGACGTGCGGACGCACGTCTGGCCCCGGCTGACGTGCGTGTGCCAGGACGCGGCGTTGCTGGGGTATGAGGCGGCGTTGTGGCTGTCGCGCGGGCTGGCGGACGGGCGCAAGCCCGGGACGATCCGGCGCGTGCTGGGGACGACCTTCGAGGTGAACGGAACGACCGCCGCGGCGCCGGGGCACGAGATCGGCGCATCGGAGGCGCCCTTGCCGGAGGCGGCGGGAGCGTCGGAAACGGCGGGGGCGGCCCGGGCGCCCCGCAAGGCGCGGGGCGGGAAGTCGGGCGTGGTGTGAGGCGAGCGCGCCGGGCGTGGTGGCGTCCGGGCGGGTGGTGGTCCGAGTGTCAACGTGGAAAGGGAGTGATCATGAAACTTCGCGTGCTGGTGGGTGTGGCGGCGTGTGCGACGGGCGCGACCGCGTGGGGCCAGTTGACGAACCCGAGCTTCGAGGCGCCCGGCACGTCGACGATCTTCGACGGCTGGAACAACTTCGAGAACGCGTTCCCGGATTTCAGCATCTTCCGCTCCGGGTTCGTCGGCGTGAAGCTGTTCGGCAACGGGGGGGCGGCGTACAACGCGGCGGGCGTCTCGCAGGGCCTGCCCACCACGCCCGGCCAGGCGTGGGAGGGGCGCGCGTGGGTGCTGAACTCCTCCACCGACCCGATCCAGGCGAGCAACTTCGCGTCGGTGAACATCGAGTGGCGCGACGCGTCGGACGGGCTCATCGGCTTCGTGCCGGTCACGGGGGCGACCGCCGCGACGCCCACGGACGTGTGGCAGGAGGTCACCGTGACGGGCGTCGCGCCGGCCGGCGCGGCGACGGCCCGCCTCGCCCTCCTGCACATCCAGGGCCCCGAGCTCGCGCCGGGCGCCGTCTTCTTCGACGACGCCTCGCTCGCGCCCGTCACCAGCACCGGGGTGGTCAATCCGGGCTTCGAGAGCACCGCCGGCAACACGTTCGCCGGCTGGACGAAGTTCGGCAACGTCTTCCCGGACTCCAGCTTCGTGCGGACCGGGTCCGTCGCGTGCAAGATGTTCGGCAACTTCACGGGCGGGGAGAACGCGTCGGGCGTCTTCCAGGACTTCGCGGCCTCGCCCGGGCAGACCTGGACGGGCAGCGCGTTCGCGGGGACGGTCGCGAACGATCGCGTGGGCCCGGGCAACTTCGCCGTGCTGAACATCGAGTGGCGCGACGCGACCAACCAGCTCATCTCCTTTGACACGGCGTCGGCGGTGACGGAGGCCAGCCCGACCAACACGTGGCTCCCGGTGACGGTGCAGGGCACCGCGCCGGCGGGCACGGTCGTGGCGCGGATCGTGCTGCTGCACATCCAGCCGGCGTTCAGCGGGGGAGCGGTGTGGTGGGACGACGTCACGTTCGGGCAGGGGGGCCAGAACCCGCCTTGCGACCCGGACGTGAACGCGGACGGGAATGTGGATCAGGACGACATCGCGTGCCTGGCGCAGGCCGTGGGCGGCACGCCGGACTGCCTGGGCGGGGGCGTTGATCCGGACTTCAACCGCGACGGCAACGTGGATCAGGACGACATCTCGAGGCTGGAGCAGGTCGTGGCCGGGGCGGACTGCCCGTAAGAGGGTCCGGAACGGGCCCACCAGCACGGGAGGCGACCACTGATGGCCACGCTCACGCTCGAACGCGTCTCGAAGGTGTATGCCAACGGCTTTCGGGGCGTGGACGAGGTGTCGTTCGAGGTGGCGTCGGGTGGGTTCTGCGTGCTGCTGGGCCCGTCGGGGTGCGGGAAGTCTTCGACCCTGCGGATGGTCGCGGGACTGGAGTCGGTGAGCGCGGGGGTGATCCGGATCGACGGATCACCCGTCAACGCGGTGGCGCCCAAGGACCGGGACATCGCGATGGTGTTCCAGAGCTACGCGCTCTACCCGCACCTGAGCGTGGCGGAGAACATCGCCTTCCCGCTGCGCATGCGCGGGGTGGGGAAACACGACATCCGCGCGCGCGTGGCGGACGTCGCGTCGATGCTCGAACTGACCGAGATCCTGTCGCGGCGGCCCGCGCAGCTCTCGGGCGGGCAGCGCCAGCGGGTGGCGCTGGCGCGGGCGATCGTGCGGCGTCCGAAGGTGTTCCTGTTCGACGAGCCCCTGTCGAACCTGGACGCGCGCATGCGCCATCACACGAGGTCGGAGCTCAAGGCCCTGCACGCGCGCCTGCGCGTGACGAGCCTGTACGTGACGCACGACCAGGAAGAGGCGATGTGCCTGGCGGACACGGTGGTGGTGATGGCCGGGGGGCGGGTGCGCCAGGTGGCCCCGCCGATGCAGGTGTTCGAGGCGCCGGCGGACCGGTTCGTGGCGGGGTTCGTCGGGTCGCCCGCGATGAACTTCATGGACGCGACGCTCGAGGAGCGCGGCGCGGGGCGGTTCGCGGTGCGCCTGGGGGGCGTGGGGGGCGCCGGGCACGTGCTGGGGGGGTATCTGCGGGCCGAGGGCGCCAGCCCGGACGTGCGCGCCGGCGCGCGGGTCGTGGTGGGCGTGCGGCCATCGTCGGTGTGCCCGGTGGCGGACGGCGCCCGGGGCGTGCCGGGCGAGGTGGAGATGGTGGAACTGCTCGGCGAGACGATGGACGTGACCGTGCGGACACCCGTCGGGCGCCTGGTGGCGCGGATTCCGGCGCGGCGGGGGATCGAGGCGGGGACGCGGCTTGCGTGGCGGGCTGATCCCGGCGCGGTGCACGTCTTCGAGCCCGGGGCCGACGGGCGCCGGATCGGCGGGATGGCGGAGGACGCGCGGGCCGACGACGCCGGGGCGGAGCGCCCGATCGGCGCGCCGGCGGGGGCGGCGTTCGCGGGGACAGCCTGGGACGGACGTGACGATCGGGGACCGGGACTTTCAGGAACAGGGAGCACGCCATGATCGAGAAGCACGCGTCGAGAGGTCGGGCGGGAGGGCGGCAACGCGCGGGCGGTCCGGGCTTCACGCTGATCGAGCTGCTGGTGGTCATCGCCATCATCGCGCTGCTCATCGGCATCCTGCTGCCCGCGCTGGGTCGGGCGCGTGAGTCCGGGCGCGACATCAAGTGCCAGTCGAACCTGCGGGGCATCGGGCAGGCGATGCTGACCTACGCGAACGACTACCGCGGGCAGTTCCCGCCCACGCTGCACGATGCGCCGGACCCCGAGACGAACAAGTTCAGCATGCAGTGGTTCGACGAGAACCGGCTCGGGCGGTACCTGCCGCAGGTGGACTTCACGAACGTGACGGACGCCAACACGCGGAGCAACACGCTGGGCGGGGGCGTGATGCTGTGCCCGAACCATCCGTCGGGCGGGCGGTCGTACACGATGAACTTCTGGGCGTCGTGCGCGGGGAGCTGGCGCCTGGAGGGCAACCGCGTGGCCGCGTTCAAGCCGGGGCGCAGCCCGTACGACGCGAGCGAGGGTTCACGCGGGAGCGCGTGGGACTCGACGGTGGATTTCTCCTCGAAGATGCTGCTGATGTCCGAGGGGTGGGGGCTGTTCGGCTCGGAAGTGCTGAACCCCAAGACGTGGTTCACAAGCGGGAACATGGGCGCGCTCGCGATGCCCGCGCAGCGGTTCGGGGCGGGCTTTGGGGTGACCGGGCCGGGCGCGTTCCCGGGCGACTGGTTCAACCTCGCGCCCGAACTGGCGGGCGTGGCGACCCCGGGCGAGCTGCGGGCGTATGTACCGTTCTACCGGCACCCGCGCCAGCGCGGGCGCACGATCGAGAAGCGCAGCGGCGCGAACATGTCGTTCGCCGACGGGCACGTGCAGCAGTTCAAGTACAACGATCTGGTGGACTCTACGTTCCAGAGCACGGGGGCCGTGCTGTGGTCGCCCAAGGACTTCTCGCTCAGCAACTGATCGGGGCTCGGGGCGCGTGAGGCCCACGGCCGGGGGCGACGCCATGCGCGACGGGGGCGGTGGGAGAGCAGGGCGGCTTGGGTCGGACGGGCGTCGGCGCCCGGCCTGGCTGGGGTTCGCGGCGATCTGCGCGATCGCGGTCGTCTCGAGCGTCATGATGCTAGCCCGGCGCGAGGCGCCGCCCGCGGGCGCGAGCATGTGGCTCTTCGCCCGTCTGCACCGCGACATCTACGTGCCCGCGGTCGAGGACTGGAACCGCACGCGCGAGCCCACGGTCCGCATGTCGCTGCTGGGCGTGCAGGCCATGGAGCAGCGGACGCTCTCGTCGTTCCTGTCGGGCACGCGGAGCGCGGAGCTGATGGAGGTCGAGCGGCGGATCGCGGCGCGGGCCTTCGCCGGGCCGGTGGAGTCGGTGGGTTTTCTCGACCTCACGGACCGCCTGCGCGAGGAGGGCCTGCTGGAGGCGATCAACGCGTCGTCGTTCACGCCCTGGACAAGCCGCGGGAGGATCTTCGGCCTGCCGCACGACGTGCACCCGGTGATGCTGGGCTATCGCGCGGACATCGTGGAGGCGGCGGGGATCGACGTGTCGACCATCGAGACCTGGGACGACTTCGTGCGCACGCTGCGCCCGCTGATGTACGACGCGGGCGGGGCGAAGCGCACCGACCGCTACCTGCTCAACCTGTGGGAGACGCACCAGGACGTGCTGGAGATGCTGCTGCTGCAGGCGGGCGGGGGCATCATCGACGAGCGCGGGCTGCCGATGCTCGACGCGCCCGTCAACGCGCGGGTGCTGGCGCGCGCGGTCTCGTGGGGGCACGGCCCGGACCGGATCGCGGCGGACGCGCCGTACTTCAGTGCGGCCGGAAACAGGCTGCTGCTCGACGGGTACGTGCTCGCCTCGTTCGTGCCCGACTGGATGTGCAACATCTGGCGCAAGGAGATCCCGGAGTTGGGCGGGAAGGTGAAGCTCATGCCCCTGCCCGCGTGGGAGAAGGGCGGCCGCCGGACGAGCGCGTGGGGCGGCACGATGCTGGGCATCTCGCGCGATGCGCCCAACCCCGAGGAGTGCTGGGCGTTCGCGAAGCACTTGTACTTGTCGCCCGAGCTGTCGCGTCGGTTGTACACCGAGGGCGACATCATCACGCCCGTGAAGGCGTTCTGGTCGGACCCGGTGTTCGACGAGCCCGACGCGTACTTCGGCGGGCAGGCGCGCGGGCGCGCGTACATCAACCTCGCGCCGCAGACGCCGCCGCGGTACAACTCGCCGTTCAGCGCGCTGGCGCTCGACCGGCTGCGGAGCGCCGCGACGCAACTGGCGGCGTACGCCGACGCGCACCCGCCGGCGACGCCCGAATCGCTGGAGCCCGAGGCGGCGCGCCTGCTGAAGGCGATGCAGGCCGACATCATGCGCCACGTGCGGCGCAACCGGTTCTTCGCCGAGGACGCCCCGCCCGACGACGGGGTGCAGCCATGACCGACGCGCCGCGATCCCGGTTCGCGCCTTGGCTGATGCTCGCGCCGTTCCTGGCGGTGTTCGCGGTGTTCGTGGCGTGGCCCCTGGCGACGTCGGTGGTGCTCTCGACGCGTCAGACGTTCGGCCCGGGCACGAGCCGCGGGGTGGGATGGGGGAACTTCGAGCAGTTGTTCGCCGACCCGCTGTTCTGGCGGGCGCTGCGGAACACGGGGCTGTACACGGTGGGCACGGTGCTCGTGCAGCTCCCGCTGTCGATGCTGCTGGCGCTGGCGCTGAACCACCCGCGCCTGCGTGGGCGGGCGTTCTTCCGGATGATCATCTTCTCGCCGGTGCTGGTGGGCGTGGTGTTCGTCGCGATGATCTTCACGGTGCTCTTCGACAAGCGCACGGGGCTCATCAACCAGGTGCTGCACGCGGCCATCGGCTGGGACCTGGACTTCCCGTGGCTCGACACGTACGTCATCCCCTCGCTCATCGTGGCGACGCTGTGGCAGTACGTGGGGTACAACATGGTCTACTTCCTCGCGGCGTTGCAGAACGTCTCGCCCGAGATGCGCGAGGCCGCGCTGCTCGACGGCGCGGGGCCCTGGTCGCGCTTCCGGCACGTGGTGATCCCCGCGATCCGCCCGGTCGCGACGTTCGTGGTGCTGCTCGCGATTCTGGGGAGTTTCCAGTTGTTCGAGCTGCCCTTCATCCTGCTGAACGGGACGAGCGGGCCCGACAACCGCGGGCTCACGCTCGTCATGTACCTCTACCAGACCGGGTTCCAGACGGGCGACCTCGGCTACGCCTCGGCCATCGGGTGGGCGCTGGCGCTCGTGCTGGGGGTCTTCGCGGTCGTGCAGTACAGCCTCGACCGGCGGGGGGTGCGCCGATGACGCGCGGATCGGACGGGATGGACGCGCGCGCCGGGCGCGTCGGGCTGCTCGCGTGCTACATCCTGGTCATCGTGGCGACGGTGATCATCGCGGTGCCGTTCGTGTGGCTCGTGTGCGCCTCGTTCAAGAGCAACGCCGACTTCCTGCTGTACCCGTTCCTCCCGCGGGGCGAAGGGGTGCTGGGCGTGGCGTGGGACCGGCTGACGCTCGACCACTTCCGGAGCCTGTTCCGCGAGGCGGGCGTGGGGCGCGCGCTGCTGAACTCGCTGGTGCTGTCGTCGGTGACGGCGGTGCTCGCGACGCTCGTGTGCGCCATGGGCGGGTACGCGCTGGCGTCGCTGGAGTTCGCGGGCAGGCGGCTGGTGTCGAACGTGGTGATGGCGGCGGTGGTGATCCCCTCGCCCCTGCTCATCGCGCCGGGGTTCCAGGTGCTGTACCGGCTGGGGCTGCTGGACAGCTACGCGGGGCTGATCCTGCCGGCGATCGCGCCGGCGTTCGGGGTCTACCTGTTCCGCCAGGCGACGCTGTCGAGCGTGCCCCGAGAGCTGCTGGAGGCGGCCCGGATGGACGCGTGCGGCGAGGTCCGGGCGTTCTTCCGGGTGGTGTTCCCGCTGGTGCAGCCGATGGTGGCGGCGTTCCTGCTGATGACGTTCCTGGCGACGTGGAACAACTTCTTGTCGCCGCAGGTCGTGCTGCAGACGCCGGAGAAAATGCCGCTGGCGGTGATGATCGCGCAGTTGAAGAACGTATATTACCAGGACTATGGGCTGCTGATGGCCGGCACGCTGGCCTCGATTCTGCCCGTGGGCGCGTTGTTCCTGCTGCTGCAGAAGGACTTTGTCACCGGGCTGACGAGCGGCGCGGTGAAGGGGTGAGGAAGGGCGTACGCATGTCGACCGAGTTTCCGCCGGGCTTCGTGTGGGGAGCGGCCACGTCGTCGTACCAGATCGAGGGCTCGTCGGGCGAGCAGGAGCGCGGGCGGAGCGTGTGGGACGCGTTCGTGGCGCGCCCGGGCGCGGTGTACTCCGGGCACACGGGCGAGGTGGCGTGCGATCACGTGCGTCGGCTGGACGAGGACCTGGGGCTGATGGAGGCGATGGGGCTGGGGGCGTACCGGTTCTCGGTGTCCTGGCCGCGCGTCGTGCCGCAGGGCCTGGGGCGCGTGAACGACCGGGGGCTGGATTTCTACGACCGGCTGGTGGACGGGCTGTTGGCGCGGGGCATCACGCCGTGGGCGACGCTGTTTCACTGGGACTACCCGCTCGCGCTGTACCACCGGGGCGGGTGGCTGAACCGCGAGAGCGCGTCGTGGTTCGCGGAGTACGCGGGGCGGGTGGCGGCGCGCCTGTCAGACCGGGTGACGCACTGGATGACGATCAACGAGCCGCAGGTCGTGGCGCAGTTGGGGCACGCCGACGGAACGCACGCGCCGGGCGTGCGGCTGTCGCGCGCGGAGCAGTTGACGGTCGTGCACAACATGCTGCGTGCGCACGGCCTGGGGACGCAGGCCATCCGCGCGGGCGCGACGCGCCCGGTGCGGGTCGGCTGGGCGCCGGTCGGGCACATCGCCAGCCCCGCCGACGAGGACCCCGCGACCATCGAGGCGGCCCGGGCCGAGACGTTCCGCGTGAAGCGCGAGAACCTGTGGAACAACACGTGGTTCTCCGACCCCGTGTGCCTTGGGCGCTACCCCGAGGACGGGCTGCACGCGTACGCGGGCAGCCTGCCGGAGATCCACGCGGGCGACATGGAGTCGATCTGCCAGCCGCTGGACTTCTACGGCGTGAACATCTATTCCGGGTCGCTCGTGCGGCGCGGGGCGAACGGTGCGGCGGAGGCTGTGCCGACACCGCCCGGCGCGGCGCGCACGAGTTTCAACTGGTTCGTCACGCCCGAGGTGCTGCGCTGGGGGCCCCGGTTCATCTTCGAGCGCTATCGCCTGCCGGTGGTCATCACGGAGAACGGCATGGCGAACCTCGACTGGATGACGTCCGAGGGCGAGGTGCCCGACGCGCAGCGGATCGACTTCACACGCCGGTACCTGCGCGCGCTGCACCAGGCCATCCGCGACGGGGCGGACGTGCGGGGGTACTTCCACTGGTCGCTCATGGACAACTTCGAGTGGGCGGAGGGGTACAAGGAGCGTTTCGGGCTGATCTACGTGGACTTTCCCTCGCAGGAACGCACGCTCAAACTTTCGGCGCACTGGTACCGCACGGTCATCGAGAGCAACGGGCGGGCGCTCGCCGGGCCGAGCCCCGTCCGCGCGATCGACGCCTGAGCCGTCGCGCGGCCCGGAGGCCCGGTGCCCCCGGCGGGACCATGCCCCGCCCCGTACACTTCCGTCAACGCGCTCGCCCACGGAACTTCCGGGCGGCGTGACCGTCTGACTCTCGGCGGGCGGGGCGGGCCCCGGGTGCCAGCGGCAAGGAGGGTGCGCGATGTCGAAACACACGACGCGGGGATGGAGCGCGGCGTTCGTCGCCGGGGTGATCGGAGCGGCGTGCGTGGTGCTCGGGCCGGGGGCCGGCACGGCGCTGGCGCAGGGCGCGGCCCCGAAGGCCGCCCCGCGGGCGAAGCCGGAGAAGGCGCCGGCGAAGGCCCCGGCGCCCCCGGCGCCGGAGTATGCGAAGGCGGTCATCGCGGGCGCGCGCGAGGCTCTGGCAACGGTGAGCACGCTGTCGTACGAGGCGAAGGTGACGGGCGGGGCGGAGGCGTCGCCGACGTACGCCGCGACGGTGGTGGTGCGGAAGGCGGACGCGGGCGGGTGGATGATGTATGTGAAGGGCGAAGCGACGCCGTCGACGGGCGACGCGCCGACGCCGAACGCGTTCGAGATCGGGTACGACGGGGTGAACGCGCGGGCGGTGCGTGCGAGCGAGAAGATCGTGTTCGAGAAGGCCGTGCTGGAGATGGAAGACCTGCAGTCGTTCCTGGGCTCGCAGCACGCGCGTCCGGTGGTGGCGTGGGAACTGCTGAGCGAGGAGCCGTTCGGGAAGGACGGTGACAAGGCGTTGTTCGAGGGCCGCGAGACGATCGCGGGCGAGCTGTGCGACGTGGTGCTGGTGCCCGATCCGAAGGCGCCGGCGGTGCCGGCGAAGGCGGACCCGGCGCCCAAGACCGGGCCGAAGACCGGGCCGAGGAAGGACGCGGCGATCGCGCCGACGGGCGTGCGGTACGCGTTCGCGCGGAGCGATCGGCTGCCGCGCCGGATCGAGCGATTCAACGCGGGCACGGCGCAGGTGGTGGAACTGACGAAGGTGGCGACGGACGGCGAGGCGGCGAACGCGGTGTTCGCGCTGCCCGTGCCGCAGGGCTACCGCATCCGCGACCCGGAGGCGGCGAAGACGCGCGAGGCCGGGGGCGGGGGCAAGAAGATCCTGGGCGACCCGGAGAACCGCGCGGGGCGCAAGGCGGGCCCGCTGGCGGTGGGCGACGACGCGCCGGCGTTCGACCTGAAGGACCCGGCGGGCAAGCCGGTGCGCCTGGCCGACATGCAGGGCAAGGTGGTGGTGCTGGACTTCTGGGGCACGTGGTGCGGCTGGTGCGTGAAGGCCATGCCCATGATCGAGAAGGTGCACAAGCAGTACAAGGGCAAGGGCGTCGAGATCATCGGCATGAACATCGAGAACGACCCGCGCGCCGACCCGGCGGGGTTCATGCGGCGCAACCGCTACACGTACACCCTGGCGCTGAACGCGGAGCGCGCCACGCAGGACTACCGCGTCACCGGGTACCCGATGCTCTTCGTGATCGACCAGCAGGGCAAGGTCGCGTCGGTGCACCGCGGGTACAGCGACGACCTCGACACCAAGCTCAGCGAGGACATCGAGCGCCTGCTCGCGAAGAAGTGAGGCGCGCACGCCGCGCGAACGGGTGAGTCTGCACGCATGCGGACGATGGGGGTGTTCAAACGGCGCGGCGTGGCTGCGGGGCTCTACCTCGTGGTCATCGCGCTGGCCGGCTACATGATCGGCATGCCGTTCATGTGGCACCTGGAATCCGCGACCAACCTGGACGAAACGGGCGGCGTCACGTCGATCGTGACGACGCTGGCGTTCGTCGGGCTGCACGTGCTGTTCCTGTGGCCCATCCGCAAGCCCGGGGCCGCGGGCGACGGGCGGGGCATCGTGTGGAGCCTGATCGTCGCGGGTCTGCTGGTGGGCGCGCTCGCCACCGGGCTGGTGCTGGCCGTCGGAAACGCGGTGATCGTGGTGGTGGGGGCGAACAACCCCAGCGACGAGTTCATCGGGTGGGCGGGCGCGGGCGTGCTGGCGGCGGGGTGGCTGGTGAGCACGCCCCTGCTGATCGCGTTCACCAGGCGGGGGCGGCCCGAGAGCGTGCTGCAGCGTCTGTCGGCGCGCCTGTTCATGGGAACGATCGTGGAAGCCGCGGCGATCATCCCGCTCGACGTGCTGGTGCGCCGGCGCGAGGATTGTGTGTGCGCGACGGGGACGTACCTGGGGCTGAGCCTGTGCGGGGCGGTGGGGCTGTTCGTGATGGGGCCGGCGGTGTTGCTGCCGCTGCTGGCGAAGCGCCGTCGCCGGTGGTACGCGGGGCGGTGCGAGGTGTGCGGGTACGACATGACCACCACGACCGGCCTGGACCGCTGCCCGGAGTGCGGGAGCGGGTGGCGCCCGCCGCGGTGAGCGCGGGATTGGACACGCCTCGGGCGGAGCGGCGATAGCGCCGGGCGGGCGAAGCGCGGCCGCGGGAAGAAGTCAGTTGAAGGGCGTCCAGGCCCGTGGTTCGAGGGCGGCCGAGTCGAGGTGGGCCTGGTACTCGCGCGCGTCGATCTCGATGGCGCCGAACTGGTCGAGGTGGGGGTTGGCGAGTTGAGAATCGAGCATGGTGAAGCCGCGCGCGCGCAGATGTTCGACGAGGCGGACGAGGCAGACCTTGCTGGCGTCGGTGCCGCCGAGGTCGGGGCGGGAGAACATGGACTCGCCGCAGAACACGCTGCCGACGCACAGGCCGTACAGCCCGCCGACGATTGCGCCCGGGGCGGCGGGGGCGGGAGCGCCCGGGCCGGGAAGCCAGGCCTCGACGCTGTGGGCGTGCCCGGCGCGGTGGAGGAGGTCGAAGAGGGCGACGATGTCGTCGTCGAGCCAGGTGGAGGGGCGTTCCGGGCGGGGCTGGGCGCAGGCACGCACGACGCGGGGGAAGTCGGCGTCGGAGGTGATGCGGAATCGTCCGGCGCGGATGCGCGCCCGCAGCGACCGGGGGACGTGGAAGCGGTGGTCGAGCGGGATGACGGCGCGCTTGCGGGGCTGGACCCAGCGCAGCCCGCCGCTGCGGTCGTCGTGCATCGGGAACCAGCCCTGGCGGTACATGGCGAGAACGGCGTCGAGCACCGCGCGCTGGGCGGGGGTGATGGCGGACGGGGAGTGGCGGGCACGGTCGGACATTGGACACGCCGCGTGAGGGCGCGCACGATACCTGAATGAGCGACGCGATGCGGGGGTACGTGTTCGTGGCGCGATGGCCCCCGGGCGCTGGGCCCGAGTTCGTCGCGGACCTGCTCGAGCGGGCGTTCGGCTTCGCGCCGCAGGACGCGGCCCTGACGGCCCGCCGCACGACCCCGGCGATGGTGTACCGGGGTGATCTCGGGGAGTGCGGGGTCGGGCTGCGCCGCCTGCTCGAGGAGGGCGTCGTGGGTCTTGGCGTGTCGAACGAGCACCTGCGCCGCATGACCGAGCCGCCGTGCCTGCGCGTGCTGCGGGCGGCGCTGGGCGCCCCCGAGCCCCTGTACATGGCCGAGTTTGCGCGGGCGCGCGGGGGGCCCGCCGAGAGCATGCCCCTGCGGGCGTCGGACATCCGCCTCATCGTGCGCGGGCGGAGCCGCACGGTGCAGGAGCAGGTGCGGGATCGCGGCGTGGGGGACTATCTCCGCACGCGGGTCGAGCCGACGAGCGGCCTGCCGATCCCCGAGGACCGCACCGTCCGCGACCGGCAGGCGTCGTACGTGGAACTGGTCGACCTCCACCTGCGCGACGGCACGCACCTGCGCTGCGACGGGAGCACGTTCTCGTTCCGCGAGACGCTGGGCGACGAGCGCGGGCTGACGGACATCGACAACGCCGACCGGCTGGCGCTGCGCCTCGCCGGGCAGGCCCCCCGGGCGGTGGTCGACACGCAGTTCGACGGGGCGACGTGGACGGCGTCGCTGCTGGGCGACCTCATGAGCGTGCGGGCCTCGAGGGGCGGGATGGATCGGCGCGGGCTGCTGGCCTTCAGCGTGTACTCGGCGGTGCTGGGGCTCGTGCGGCTCGTCGAGCGCGGTGCGCGCGCCCCCTGGCCCTACGGGGGCGCGGGGTAATGTTCGTGGTCGGGTGAAACCCACGCCGGGGTTTGGAGAAGAACACGGGCGGGAAACCCGGGGCGGGGTGCGCGCCGAGAGGAGTGGCCATGGACGTCAACCAGATGGTGGAGACGATCGCGGATCGCAACGTGCTCACGCCGGTGCTGATCTTCAGCGGCATCGTGCTCGTCGTGCTCATTCGCTCGGTGGCGAACGTGATCTCGTCCGTCGCGCGCGAGCGCACCCGGCGCGAGATCGCCGCGTACATCGCCGAGGGCTCGATGACGCCCGAGCAGGGCGAGCGGCTCATGAAGGCGGGCGACAACACCCGCAGCGGCTGAGCGGCAGAGCGCGGTGCGATCGCGGCCGTGGATTCGCCCCTGCCGGCGGCGCGGGTGCCGTGCGCCCTGCGAGAGGCTCTTAACAAAAAAACGCCCCGGGCGAGGGCCCGGGGCGATCAAGCGGTTGCGGTGCGGTGAGGAGAAGCGCCCTCGCTGGCGCTTCGGGCTCGCGCGGTCAGCGCGGTGTTACGGGCAGGGGGCGCCGCCGACGCTCTGCTCGAGGGCGGCGATGTCGTCCTGGTCGACGTTGCCGTCGCGGTTGAAGTCAGGGTCGACGCCGCCGCCGAGGCAGGTGGGGTCGCCGGCGACCGCCTGCGCGAGGCAGGAGATGTCGTCCTGATCGACGTTGCCGTCCTGGTTCACGTCGGGGTCGCAGGCGGAGCCGGGCGTGCCGCCGGAGTAGATGTCGGCGCCGAGGGTGTAGGCCGAGCCGGAGAGCCCGCGGACGTGGAAGCGGCCCTGGCCGATGGCCTGGAGATCGTCGGTGTCGAAGAGGGCGGTGGCCATGTAGTAGGTGCCGGCGGGGAGGGTGCCGTTGAGGCCTTCGAAGGTGCTCAGCGCGGGCGGGTAGGTGCGCGGGCCGCTGCCGGCGCCGAAGGAGAACTGCGGGAGGTTGCCCTCGCCCTCGTCGTCGGAGTAGGCGACGAAGTCGCCGTTGGAGTTGAAGATGTAGGCGACGCCGTCGGCGACGTTGGTGCAGAGGCGGGCGAAGTCGATGTCGAGGAATGAGTCGCCCGAGCCGGCCTCAGCGCCGACCTCGAAGGTGGACCAGAGCACGCCGCGGAGGGCGACGCCGACGCCCAGGCCCTGGCGGGCATCGGGGAAGCCGATGGGGCCGGTGGGGGGCACGGAGGAGTAGTCGACGTGGTTGACGATGGGTGCAACGCTGGGGGCGGCGGGGGTGCCGTTGACGTTGGTCGCGAGGTTGAGGGTGAAGCTGCCGCTGCCCGCGCCGGCGCCGACGGTGAAGCCGTCGCCGAAGGTGGAGCCGGCGGGTGCGACGGCGACGTAGTACGTGCCGGCGAAGAGCTGCCCGTTGCGCCCGTCGTACTGCACGCCATCGCCGACGGCGGCGCGCCGGCCGACGCCGAAGGAGAGCTGCGCGTTCGCGCCGCTGCCGCTGTCGGCGTCGGTGGAGACGACCTGCCCATCGGAGTTGAAGAGGGCGAGGGAGACGTCGGCGGTGCTGCCCTCGGTGTCGGCGTCGAGGAACTGGACGAGGGCGTCGGTGGCGTCGGTGACGAGGCAGACCTCGTACCAGGCGACGTCGCCGCCGGCGAGGCTGCCGCTGTTGGAGTAGCCGGAGTCAGGGATGCAGCCGGCGTTGGTGCGCGTGGTGGGGGGCGGGGGCGGGGGGATGTCGCCCCGGACGCGGAACATGTACCCGGCCGAGCGGGTGGGCGTGCCGAGGTTATAGATGCGGCGTTCGATGGTGGCGCCGGCGGCGGCGGCGCCGGTGAAGGTGCCGTTGTTGTCGGCGTCGAAGCCGATGTCGAGGATGGTGCTGCCGATGGTGGCGGGGTTGGCGGGGGCGGCGAGGTTCGAGTTGGTCGCCACAACCCAGCGGAAGTTGTCGGTCGTCAGGTAGGTCGTGGTGCCGGGCTCGTAGATGCTGGCCTCGAGCCAGAACCCGTCGTCCGGGATGCTGATCGGCGTGGTGAGGGTGTTGGTGAACTGGTTGCCCACGGCGCCGCCGGCCGGGGTGCCCTGGTTCGCGAGGGCGATCGTGAGGTCCGCGATGGGGGTCGCGCCGGGGTTGATCATGACGGCGCCGGGGGCCGCGAAGCCCGCGAAGTTCACGTCGTCCTTGTCCCAGAACTTGAAGTTGACGTCGCAGGCGTACGGCCCGCCCGCGGCGCGCCGGATGCCCCACGAGATCTGGTCGATCACGCGAGTGCTGGCGTTGGCCCACGGGCCGGGCGCGAAGGAGACGTCCTCGAGCAGGTGCTTCCAGTTCGTCACGCTGCCCCAGCGGGCGGGGGTCTGGCCGAAGGTCTGGCTCAGGTTGTCGTAGACGAACCCGGGCGCGCGAGACTCGTACCCGCCGCCCTGCAGGATGATGGACTCCTCGATAGGGTCCGCGGGCTGAACGACCTGGGCGAAGCACGGAGCGGCCCCGGCAACGAGCGACAACAGCAATCCACGCGACATGGCGAGACTCCTTCACCCCTGGCTGACACACCGCCCGCGCGCCACGCTGGAGCGCAGGCGGCCCAGCCTACCACGGTTTACACGGGCGTCAAGAAGTTCAACCAAGCGGTCGAGGCCGCTCGCCGGGCATCGGGTGCTGTCGAGGGACACGCGGACGCTTTCAAGAGTTGAAAATTCTCCTGAACGTGCGTGACACGGGTAGGGCGGCGTCGCTGGACGACTGCGGGGCCACGGGGCTCTCGTGTTCGACCGGTCGCGCCCGTTCGCCTCCCGCTCCTCGCACCGAGCCGCGTCGGCTCGTGGTGGGAGGCGGACGGGGCGCCTCCGGCCGAACACGCACGACGAGCGCGGGGTGTCCGCGGGCGGCCTGTCAAGGTCGGCGAGCACCCGGAGGCCGACCCGGACTTCGACCGGGACGGGAACGTCGACCATGAGGACATCGCGGCGTTGGAGCAGGTCGTCGCCGGCTCGCCGTGCCCGTGATCCGGCACCAGAAGGAGGAGACGTGAGGTTCGCGGGGAGCGGGGCGGCAGCGCCCTGCTCTCTGCATTTTTGGACTTTGATCGGATCGCGATGGGGCCGAAAAAGTTACCGAAGTGCGAAGAGGCGGGGCTTGCGGGCGTGGGCAAAGTCGATATACCACACCCGTGGGCGCGGACGGTGCGCCCCGAGCAGTTCTGAACGGAGAGGCCTCTGCCGGGTGACGGCGGTGGTCGTGAGGAGCATGGTGAACGGGCAGAGGAGCGTTTTCGGACGGCCAGCCGGGCCGCCGGACGTGGGCGACGCCGAAGAACGGATCGATCGGTTTCGGTGATGGTCTGGTGATGTGATGCGGGCGTCGTGGGGAAATCTGGCCACGCGCGGGCGTGGAGAAAGGCTTGATTCATGCAGGGGATGAGTTCCACGTGGCGCCGCGCGAGCGGGCCGATGGGTCTGACGTGCGGCATGACGGCGGCGGCGTTGCTCGCGCTGTCGGGTACGTCGCTGGCGTCGCCGCCCAAGGGCGGCGACGAGGTCCTGGGTGACCACACGCCCGACGTGCACTTGAACGGCGAGCGGTTCTTCGACATCCGCCAGACGCAGAACGAGCTGCCCAGCGAGGCGGTCGAGGCGTCGCTCCGCGCGTACCGCGCGAGCGAGGCCTGGCAGCGCCGCGAGGCGGCGCTCGCGACGCTGGCGGCCCGCGTCCCGCAGCTGCGCAGCGATGACCACCACCTCTTCGGCACGCCCCACTTCGTGCGGTCGACCGCGGCGTTCCTCAGCGGGCCCAGCAACGCGGCCCCGGTCGAGGTCGTCAAGTCGTTCCTGCTCGAGCAGGCCGACCTCTTCGGGCTCTCGGCGGCGGACCTCGACGCGGCCATGGTCGCCCGTGACTTCTCGACCCACGGGATCATGCACCACGTCACGCTGCAGCAGGCGATTGGCGGGGTCAAGGTCTACGGGAACATCCTGCGGGCGAACGTGACGGCCCGGGGCGAGATCATCAACGTCAGCAGCTCAATCGTGCCCGAGCCCGCCGAGGGCTGGAACGTCCCCGCCGCCACCATCGAGGCGGGCGACGCCATCCGCCTGGCGGCCCGCGACGCGGGCGTGTATGTCTCGGGCGCGATCACCCCCAACGAGTCGGTCGGCGCCAGCGAGAAGACGACCTGGACCGTCGGCCCCGAGTTCGACACCTGGACCCCGGTGACCACGGAGCGCGTGTACTTCGCGACGACCCGCGACACGATGCGTCCGGCGTTCCACGTCGTCATCCCCACGCCCGGCGTGGGGCACACGTACGACGTCATCCTCGACGCGATCAGCGGCGAGGTGCTCTGGCGTCACAACTGGCTGTGCAACGACACCACCCAGCCCGTGACCTACCGCGTCTACACGTCAGACAGCCCGGCGCCCTACACGCCCGGGCCCAGCTCGCCCGACGGCTCGCAGGCCCCCTTCGTGCCGCGCCAGCTCGTCACCGTGCAGCCGGCCGACATCATCGCCTTCTCGCCCAACGGGTGGATCCCCGACGGCGGCGACACGACGACCGGCAACAACGTCGACGCGTACCTCGACCGTGACGGCACGTCGAACACGCCCGACCCCAACGGGCGCCCCATCAGCGCGGCTCGCCTCTTCGACCTGCCGATCGCGGTGGACGGCGCCAACGTCATCACCGAGATCCCCACGAACTATTCGCTCGCGACCGTGACGCAGGGCTTCTACACGGCGAACTCCTACCACGACCGGCTCTGGGCCATGGGCTTCGACGAGCCCGCCGGCAACTACCAGGCCGACAACTTCGGGCGCGGCGGCGTCCAGGGCGACTACGTCCGCATGGAAATGCAGGACGGCTCGGGCACCAACAACGCGAACTGGTCGAGCTCGACCGATGGCTCTACCGCCCGCTGCCAGATGTACCTCTGGACGCCCCCGGCGCTCGATCGTGACGGCGGGCTCGACGTGGACATCATCTACCACGAACTGACGCACGGCCTGAGCATCCGCTGCCACGAGGCGACCCTCACCGGCACCCAGGCCCGCTCGATGGGCGAGGGCTGGGGCGACTTCTTCGGCGTGTGCCTCTCCGCCGAGCCCAGCGACGACCTCTTCGGCACCTACACCACGGGCGGGTTCGCGACGCTGAACCTGTGGGCCGGCAACGAGACCAACAACTACTACTACGGCATCCGGCGCTACCCGTACTCCGCCGACTTCACCAAGAACCCCCACACCTTCCTGGACATCAGTTCCTTCACCCCGGCGGCGGGCGTGCCCTGGAACAGCGGCCCGGGCACCAGCACCGCGTCGGTCCACAACAACGGCGAGATGTGGTGCACGACGCTGATCACGGCGCGCTATCGCATGTCCCTCGACAGCGGGTTCGCCGCGAACGAGCGCATCATGCAGCTCGTCGTCGACGGCATGAAGCTCGCCCCCGCCAACCCCAACTACCTCCAGCAGCGCGACGCCATCCTTCAGTCCGACCTCGTCCGTTACGGCGGGGCCAACACCGCGCGCCTCTGGGAAGCCTTCGCGTCTCGCGGCATGGGCTTCTCGGCCACCAGCCCCACGGGCGGGTCCACGTCGGGCATCGTCGAAGCCTTCGACGTTCCCCAGCGCGTGACCTTCTCCTACCCCGATGGTCTGCCCACGCAGCTCCAGCCCAACACGCCCACGTCGTTCACGGTGACGATGTCGCCCCAGCTTCTCACCATCACCCCGAACACGCAGCAGCTGTTCATCTCGGTCGACGGCGGGGCGTTCACGCCCAGGCCGCTGGTCAGCACGGGCGGCGATTCGTACACCGCGACCATCCCGGGTGCGGGGTGCTTCGCGGACGTGCGGTACTACGTCTCGACGAACACGAACGCGGGCGTGCGCACGGACCCGGTCGACGCGCCGGCGTCGTCGTACGCCGCGACCGTGTTCAGCAGCACGCTGGAGCCCATCAACGACACGATGGAGACCGACACGGGCTGGGTTGTCGGGCCGAACACCGCCACCACGGGCAACTGGAACCGCATGGACCCGCAGGGGACGACGGCCCAGCCAGAGGATGACACGACGCCGAGCCCTGGCGTGAACTGCTGGGTGACCGACGGCAACGCCGGCACCGGCGTGGGCACGTTCGACATCGACGGCGGGTTCACGCAGCTCACGAGCCCGGTGTTCGACATGTCCAGCCCCGGCGACTTCCAGATCCAGTACCAGCGGTGGTACAGCAACAACGTGAGCACCACCTACGGCGATCCGTGGCTGGTGCAGATCTCGAACAACAACGGCTCCACCTGGGTCACGTTCGAGAGCATCCCGGTGGGCGCGCCCGTGCAGAACGGCTGGGTCACCGTCTCCCGCTCGCTCTCGAGCCTCGGGCTGACGGGCACGAGCCAGATGCGCCTGCGGTTCCGGGCCGAGGACAGCGGGACGGCGAGCATCGTCGAGGCCGCCATCGACGACCTGCGCGTCTTCCGGCGCCTCTGTGACGACAGCGTGCCCTGCAACCCGGACATCAACGCCGACGGCAACGTCGATCAGGACGACATCGCGTGCCTCGCGCAGGTCATCGCCGGCAACTCCGGTTGCGCGGACGCCTCGATCGATCCGGACTTCAACGGCGACGGCAACGCCGACCAGGACGACGTGGCGGCCCTGGAGCAGGTCGTCGGCGGCCAGCCCTGCCCGTAACCGCTCGCGGGAGCTGATTTCCGGACGCTGCGTCCGGACAGGGCCCGCGTAACACCAAGACCATGAATGCCCCGGGTGCCCGTGCCCGGGGCATTTCTTTGCGCGCCCGTGTCGCCGCGCACACACGCGGCGCGGACGTCCGTCTTGACGCGCGTGCCTCGACTGATAGTCTGGCGGACGTCGCGTGCTCGTCCGATGCAAGTGATGCGACATGATGGCGCGCGCAAAGGGGACTCCGATGAGGTCGATCGTGCTGATGGCGGTGGTGGGGGTGTGCGCGTCGCTCGCGTCCGCCCAGGTGCAGAGCCCGGACGGCGCGTTCACGATGCTGAAGGACGTGCCGCAGGACGTCATCGGCGGCCCGGCGAACGTCCGCCCCGACGTGTTCCAGCCCGTGCGGGTCGAGTGGCCGGCGCTGCGGGCGTCGCTCGGGGCGGCCCCGCTCGAGAACACCGTGGGGGGCGGGGAGCCGATCGTGGTGAGCCTGCCGCGCCCGGACGGCGGGTGGATGCGGTTCTCGGTCGTGGAGTCGCCGGTGATGGAGCCCGGCCTGGCCGCGGCGCTGCCGGACGTCAAGACGTTCCTCGGGCAGGGGCTGGATGATCCCGCCTCCACCGTTCGGTTCGACTACACCCCGCACGGGTTCCATGCGCAGGTCTTTACCGGCGAGGGCTCGTTCTACATCGATCCCGTGACGATGGGCGAGACCGAGCACGTCGCGAGCTACTGGAAGCGTGACCTGCGCCGGCCCATCGGCGGCTGGGCGTGCACGGTGATCGACGACGGCGCGCCCGCGCCCGAGCCCCGCTACGAGGAGCGCGCGATCGTCAACCTCAAGACGTACCGCCTGGCGATCGCGACCACGGGCGAGTACACGGCGTTCCACGGCGGGACGGCGGCGCTGGGACAGGCCGCGGTGGTCACCGCGGTGAACCGCATGAACCAGATCTACGAGCGCGACCTGGCGGTGCGGTTCACGCTGGTGGCGAACAACATCAACCTGATCTTTACCAACGCCGCCACCGATCCCTACGCGAACAACGGCTCCGGCGCCGACCTGACCGCCAACCAGACCCAGTGCAACAACATCATCGGCACCGCCAACTACGACGTCGGGCACCTCTTTCAGACCGGCAACGGCGGGGTCGCGCAGCTCTCCTCGGTGTGCGGCACGGGCAAGGCGCGCGGGCTCAGCGGGCTGCCGTCGCCCGTGAACGACCCGTTCGTCATCGACTACGTCTGCCACGAGGTCGGGCATCAGTTCGCGGGACGCCACTGCTTCAACAACTGCGACGGCGGGCCCGGCGACGACCAGTCCTTCGCCTACGAGCCCGGCTCGGGCGCCACCATCATGGCCTACGCGGGCATCTGCGGCCCGACGAACCTCCAGAACAACTCCGACGCCATGTTCCACTCGGGCAGCATCGCCCTCATGTCGGCCTTCGTCTCGGGCACGTCGTGCGGGTCGTCCGTCAGCACGGGGAACAACACGCCCATCGTCGACGCCGGGCCCAACTACTCCATCCCCGCGAACACGCCCTTCGTGCTGACCGCCACGGGCAGCGACCCCGACGGCGACGCGGTGACCTACTCCTGGGAGCAGCGGAACACGGGCGCCACCGTCGCGGTGAACGTCGACAACGGGTCGTCGCCCATCCAGCGCACCTGGCTGCCGACCACCAGCCCGGCACGCACCATCCCCCGCCTCTCGAACCTGCTCGCGAACACGGTCGCGTTCGGCGAGATCCTCCCCACCACGACGCGCAGCCTCTCGTACCGCGTCGTGGCGCGCGACAACCGCGCCGGGGGCGGCGGCATCGCCACCGACGACATGACCGTCTCCGTCACCGACACGGGCCAGGCCTTCGCCGTCACCAGCCCCAACACCAACGTCGCCTGGTCGGGCACACGAACGGTGACGTGGAACGTCGCCGGCACCACCGGCGCGCCCATCTCGTGCGCGAACGTCCGCATCCTGCTCTCGACCAACGGCGGGAACACCTGGACCACCGTCCTCGCCGAGAGCACCCCCAACGACGGGTCGCACATCGTCACACTGCCCAACATCACCACCGGCACGGCACGCATCCGCGTCGAGGGTGTCGGCAACATCTTCTTCGACATCTCGAACACCAACTTCTCCATCTCGCCCGCCACCGGCGTCGCGCTCAACGGCACGGGCGTCGACACCTTCACGGATACCGCCGGCAACGGCAACGCCAACGGCGTCATTGATTCCGGCGAGTCGGCCATCGGCGTCAGCGTGCAGGTCCTCAACGGCGGCGCGCAGACCGCCACCGGCGTCGCCGGCACGCTCACGTCGCTCACCCCCACGGTCACCATCGTCTCGGGCGTCTCGGCGTACGTGAACCTCGCGCCGGGCGCGCCCGCGACCAACCTCACGCCCTACGTCATCAACGTGTCGCCCTCGCACCCCTGCGGCGATCCCATCAACCTCCGCCTCTCGATCGCCTCGGCGCAGGGCTCGGGCACCTACAACTTCTCGTTCGCCACGGGCACGCTGCCCCCGCCCGTCTCGCAGACCTTCACCTGGTCGGGACCCGCGCTCGCCATCCCCGACAACAACACCACCGGCGTCAGCGCGCCCCTGAACGTCTCCGGCATGACCGGCACGCTCTCGGACGTCAACTTCCGTATCAACGGCACGTCGTGCAGCGCCGCCCAGGGCTCGACCACCGTCGGCCTCACGCACTCCTGGGTCGGCGACCTCGTCCTGGCGCTCCGCGCACCGGGCGGGGCCCCGACCGTGATCGTCGTTGATCGGCCCGGCGTCCCGGCCAGCCAGTTCGGCAACGACGGCAACAACTTCTGCCAGTCGATCTTCGACGACGAGGCGAGCAATCCCATCGAGAACGCCGCCAACACCCTGGCGCCGTTCACCGGCTCCTGGACGCCCAACGGGGCGCTGAGCGCCTTCGACGGGCTCAGCCCCAACGGCGAGTGGCGGCTCGACGTCTCCGACCGCGCTTCGGGCGACACGGGTACGTTGCGCAACTGGTCGCTCATCCTCTCGACGCAGGCGCCCCGCACGTGCCAGCCGCCCAACAACGCCCCGCCCTGCGACCCCGACTTCAACGCCGACGGCAACGTCGACCAGGACGACATCGCGTGCCTGGCGCAGGTCGTCGCGGGCGATCCCGGATGCTCGTCGAACGACCCGGACTTCAACGGCGACGGCAACGTTGATCAGGACGACATCGCCGCACTCGAGCAGGTCGTCGGCGGGGCGCCCTGCCCCTAAGGCGACGCCCGCCGCCACGCCGCTGTCTTCTGCGCCCCGGGGCGATCCCCCGGGGCGTTTTTTCATGGGTGCGCGGTTCAAGATCGCCTAGAACGCGGCACGCGACGTCGGTAGGCTGGGCGCTGGCGGGGAGCGGCGGACGACACAACCGAACGGAGACTCGTCATGCGCACGCACGTCATCAGCACGCTGGCCCCGGTGATCGCAGTGATCGCGGCGGTGGGGGGCGTCGGGAACGCGGCCTTCGGGCAGATGGTCGTGACCGGCACGTCGCCCTCGGTCAACGCGCTGCACGTGGCGCGCGAGGCTCCCATCGCCGTCACCTTCGATCGTCCCGTCGACCGCGCGACCTTCGCGGGCGACAACTTCTGGGTCTTCTCGCGCTGGGGCGGCATGGTCGACGGCTCCATCTCGTTCTCCAACGACGATCGCACCGTCACGTTCACGCCCGCGGCCCCGCTTCACGCCGGCGACCCGGTGATGGTCGTGATGTCGCGCGACCTGCGCGGCGCGGACGGCACGCCCATGCGCTCCGCCGGGCACACGCTCACCTTCACCACGCGCGCCAAGCCCACCACCGCCACCTTCGATCCCCTCGCGATCATCAGCGACCGCTCGCCCAACAACGCGCAGACGCGGATCTACGGCGGGCTCGCGTGCGACCTCGACCGCGACGGGTGGCTCGACATCACGCTCGTGAACGAGGTCTCCCAGGACCTGCGCGTGTTTCTCAACCGCGCGGACGGGTCCGGGCTCTTCCAGCCCTTCCTGACGCCCCCCACGCCGATCCCGTACGAGAGCAGCCCGAACGAGCCCGCGGACTTCAACCGCGACGGGTTCGTCGACATCATCACCACCAGCAACGCGACCAACGAGCTCACCATCGCCATGGGCAACGGCGACGGCACCTTCGACCCGCCCACGATCATCGCGATGCCCGGCTACCCCCGGGGCAACGCCATCCTCGACTTCGACGCCGACGGCGACCTCGACATCGCCGTCGCCAACACCTCCGTCAACACCATCTCGCTGCTGGCGAACAACGGCTCGGGTGCCTTCGCCCCGCCGGTCAACATCCCCAGCGGGGGCGACGGACCCTACGGCCTGGTCACCGCCGACATGAACAACGACGGGGTCATGGACCTCGTCGTCGGGCACGTCTACTCGCGCACCGCCGTCGTGCTCCGGGGCAACGGCAACGGCACGTTCACGTTCGCGTCGTCACGCTCCATCGGCGGGGCGACGTGGGTCGTCGCCACCGGCGACCTCAACGCCGACTCGTTCATGGACATCGTGACGGCCAACTCCGGCTCGGCGAACGCCTCGGTGCTCCTGGGCAACGGCAACGGCACGCTCCAGGCCGCGGTCATCAAGGGCGTCTCCGGGCACACCGTCGGCACCGAACTGGCCGACTACGACGGCGACGGCGACCTCGACTGGCTCGTCGCGTGCTTCGGGGGCGGGCGCTGGCACCGGTACGTGAACAACGGCGCGGGCGTCATGACCGAGGTCCAGCAGTTCATCGCCCCCAACAACCCGGCGTGCAGCATCAGCGCCGACTTCGATAACGACGGCGACCTCGACCTCGCGCTCCTCGACGAGATCGCCGACGTCATGCTGCTGTACACCAACCGGGGCAACGAGGTCTGCGACCCCGATGTCAACGCCGACGGCAACGTCGACCAGGACGACATCGCGTGTTTGGCGCAGGTCGTCGCGGGCGATCCCGCGTGCTCGAGCGCAGACCCCGACTTCAACCGTGACGGCAACGTCGATCAGGACGACGTCGCGGCCCTCGAGCAGGTTGTCGCGGGGTCGGAGTGCCCGTGAGAAGACGAGGCGTTCGGCATGAAGCACTAGGCACTAGGCATTAGGCATTCGGCGTTCGGCGTTCGGCGTTCGGATTTTGGCGACGCCCTCGGTGGACATGCCTGATGTCGATCGACAAGCCCTCAGTGCGCGCTTGTAAGTAGCCTTGCGATGCGTTCTACGCCATGCGGAATCACGAGTGCCCTGCACTCGATGCGGTGTGCAATGTCCGAATGCCGAATGCCGAATGCCCAGTCCTCCGTGCCCCGTGCCTTCGCCTCCTCACGGGCACGGCGCGCCGGCCACCACCTGCTCCAGTGAAGCGATGTCGTCCTGGTCGACGTTGCCGTCGCGGTTGAAATCGGGATCGCTGGCGGAGCACGCCGGGTCGCCCGCGACGACCTGCGCCAAACACGCGATGTCGTCCTGGTCGACGTTGCCGTCGGCGTTGAAGTCCGGGTCGCAGCACGGGCCGCTGATGGTGAGCGAGGCGACGCTGCTCGTCGCGTTGGAGCAGCCGTTGGTGGCGAGGCAGTAGTACTGCCCGACATCGGCCGGCCCGACGTTCGCGATGGCGAGGTAGTACGCGCCGGACCCGGTGACGACCGAGCCGGTGCCGGTGGGCCCGTCGGAGAGCGGGAAGCCGTCCTTGAACCAGAGGTACTGGACACTCGACCCGCTGAACTCGGCGCCGAAGTGCGCCTCGCCTCCCTGGCACGCCTCGAAGTCATCGGGCGGGTTGGTGATGGCGGCGGGCTCGCAGACCTCGAACTGGCGCATCATCTCGTGGTCCTCGTGCTCGAGGATGTGGCAGTGGTAGGCGAAGCGTCCGGCGTAGTTCTCGAAGCGCGCGATGACGCGCGTGATCTGGAACGGGCGCGCCTGCACGGTGTCCTTCCAGCCCATCTCCTCCGGGGGCGGGGGCACGCGATCGCTGATCGGCACGATCTGCCCGCCCTGCACGATGAAGTCCTGGCGGTCGAGCACCTGGAACGACACCAGGTGCATGTGCATGGGGTGCGTGACGCCCGAGCGGTTCACCCACGACCAGATCTCGGTGCTGCCGAGCAGCGGGTACTCGGTGATGTCGTCCCACATGAGCCCGTTGATGGCCCACACGTCGTGCCCGCAGTGCTGCCCGGGGATCTTGCGGAGCAGGAACTCGCGTTCCTGGGCCGCCTCGTTCTCGGAGATCCGGGGCACGGGCACGAGGCTCGTCGGGAGCGGGTCGGTGTCGCCCGCGTCGGCGCCGACGATGAACTTCATGACGTTGGGCACCTCGGGCCCGATGCCCCCGCCGGGCAGCGGCGAGGGCGCGCTGTTGGTCAGGACGAGCTCGGTGCCGGGGGCGTACGGGGCGAAGTCGATGACGATGTCGGCGCGTTCGCCCGGGGTGATGGTGAGGCTGGTCTTGGCGACCGGGGCCGCCAGAAGCCCGCCGTCGGAGGCGATCTGCCAGAACGTGGCGTTGGCGGGGAGCGCGAGGGTGTAGGCGCGGCTGTTGCTCGCGTTGAGCACGCGGAAGCGGTACTTCCCGCGTTTGACGTTGAAGTAGGGCCAGACCTTGCCGTTCACCAGAATGTGGTCGCCGAAGACGTGCTCGTGCCACATGGGCGGGTAGAAGAACGAGCCGTCGGCGTTGAACGAGCGGTCGAGCAGCGCGAGGGGCACCTCGAACTCGCCACGCGGGATGTTGAGCGCGTCCTCGTCGGTGTCGCGGAGGAGGTAGAACCCCGCGAGCCCCATCCAGACATTGAGGCGCGTCAGGCCCAGCGCGTGGTCGTGGTACCACATCGTGGCGGCCCGCTGGTTGTTCGGGTAGTTGTACAGCGACGAGCTCACGCCCGGCGGGAACGCGTCGTCCGGGTGACCGTCGCTGTCCGCGGGCACGTGCCCGCCGTGCAGGTGCACGACGGTGTAGGGGACGTCGCCGTTCATGTCGGGCCCGTGCAGGCACGTGTCCACCGGCAGGACGTGCGACGTGCGCAGTTGCCCGGTCTCGAACACGCGCAGGTCGTTCGTCCAGGTCACCGTCACCGGCAGCCCGCGCCGGGCCTCGAAGGTCGGCCCCAGCACCGACCCCGCGTACCCCCACACCCGCGTCGGGGGCAGGTCGCGGTGGAGTTGCGCAAAGAACTCCGTCATCGAGATGTCGTAGTGGGCCGCCCCGCCCGGAACCCCGATGGTCGGCTGCGCGATCGGCGGGATCGGCAGCGCGTCGACGAAGGGCGCGAGCGGCTGGGCGCACGGGCTCGTCGCGCACGACGTGAGGTCGCCGGCGTACGTGCCACCGGCCAGCGCGCACGCCGCCCCCGTCAGGTCCTGGCACGAGCCGTCGGGCAGGCAGCACGCGCCCGTGGTGGGCGGGCACGGGTCGGGCGAGCAGCTGGTGCCCATGCCCTGGAACGTGCCGCCCCGCTGCGCGCACAGCCCGGGCACCGTGACAAAGCACCCGACGCCCGGCGTGCAGCACGCGCCCATCGAGCCCGGCGGGAACGTCACGTCCAAGATCAGTTGCGGGCGCAGCGCCGGCTCCGGGTTGTCGCGGCTCGCGAAGCGCTTGGCGCTCACGCCCGGGCCCTCGTTGCCGAGCATGATCCAGCCGTGGTTCGCGCCGGGCACGTCGATCCAGTACTGCGCGTCGCCCGCGACGCCCGCGCCCGTCCAGGTGTACGTGCCCAGGCCGTCCACCATCGTCATGCCGCTGGAACTCGGCGCGAAGTCGCCCCCGGGCATGCTCCACAGGGTGGCGTTGTAGAACCGGTGCAGCCAGGTGGCGTCGGTGGGCTCGGCGGGTGCGCCCCCGCCCCCGCCGCTCCCGCCCGACGAGGTTCCCTCGCCCCAGGCGTTCAGCACGCGGCGCAGCGTCACGGGCTCGGGCCCGGCGTTCGAACGGTCCATCTCGAGGACAAGCGTCGCGGCGTTCACCACCGTTCCCGCCGGGAACACGGACAGGTCAAAGCGCAGCAGCGCCCGGCGCACCTGCCCGGAGGCGTTCCGCCCGGCGAAGACGTGCGTCCCCGCGCCGTTCGACATGTCGCCCGACTCTTCGAGGATCGTGGTGTCGGCCACGGGCGCGAGCGTGACGATCTCGGCCTGCGCCGCCAGCCCGGTGACCACCGCCGCGAGTGCGAACACGCCCCGCGCCGCGCGCGACTTCAGGTTGTGCATCGGTTCGACCCTTCTCCAGACACATCAGCGGACCAAAGACGGCCTATTCGCACGCCGCTCGCAACCGAGCGCACAAAATGCTCATCAACCGCGCTCGCAACGGTTCGCCCCCACGGGCAGTCCAGACCTTCGACCCGACGAGCGTACGACTTGTTCTCGATCGGCGGTGATGCCATAAGTCCGAGATCATCAATGGTTTGCCACGGCAGACCCATGTTCCGCGATTGAAGCGGACTTCTGAGTCATCTATCGCAGCGTACGCCCGTCCCGGGGCGTGTCAATGCAAAAAAAAGCCCCCGAGGTGGGGGCGATCGGTGCGGATGGACTGCGTCGTGCGGATGCCGGGCTTACGGGCAGGGCGCGCCGGCGACGACCTGCTCCAGCGCGGCGATGTCGCTCTGATCAACGTTGCCGTCGCCGTTGAAGTCCGGGTCGGCGCTGGCGCAGGTGGGATCGCCCCCGACGACCTGGGCGATGCAGGCGATGTCGTCCTGGTCGACGTTGCCGTCGGCGTTGAAGTCGGGGTTGCAGGGGGGCGGGGGCGGGGGGGCAACGGTGTAGACCAGGGCGTTGGCGAGGATGCGGGCGCCGTCGGTCGTGGGGTCCCACGAGCCGCCCGAGACGTCGCGGGACGTGGGGAACATGCCGAGGTCGACGCGGTTCGAGTACTGGTTGCTGACGGCGATGAGGGTCTTGCCGTCGCTCCACTCGGCGATCTTCTCGCCGTGCGAGGAGAGGGCGGTCTGCGTCGGGCGGAAGGAGGACGTGCCGCCGTTGAAGGTGTTGACGCCGTCGAGCGTGGGATGCCCGGGCACGAGGATGGTGCCGAGGGTCTGGGCGCCGGTGGTGTTGCCGCCCTGGGTGGGGATGATCTCGTACCCGCCGCTGCGGAATCGCCCGCCGAGGGAGCGGTTGGCGGTGGTGGTGCTGGTGGCGAACACGGCGACGACCACGCCGCCCCCGGCGTCGACGTAGTCCGCGAAGGCGTCCCCGAGCCCCGCGGCGTTCTGGTAGGTCTGGTTGCTCCAGGTCATGACGGCCTCGAACTGCTGGAGTTCGGCGAGCGTGGGCGTGTTCGTGACGGCGGAGATTGTCGTCACCGAGTTGAACAGCCCGGTGTTCATGAGCTTGGTCTGCACGTCGGCGAGCGCCGCGGCCGAGTCGGCGGCGATGAGGGCGACGTCGGGCTCGCCCGCCGCGGCGGGGAGCGAAGCCGCCCCGAGCACAAGCACGGAAACAGTTGTCATCAGGCGACGGATCATGGCGCTTCTCCTGGTCCGAGGGGTTTGGCGCGCGGCGCTGCACAGCGTCGCTCGTCCGCGCAGCCTACCGGACGTGACAGACGCGCCAAGTGAAAACGCCGGACTGGGGACCAGCCCGGCGCGGCGCTTGCTGTGGCCAGGGTCACACGGGAATCGCTTCGCCCGCCCCCGGGCTCAGGCCTGCTGCGGAACTTACGGGCACTCCGCCCCGCCGACGACCTGCTCGAGAGCCGCGATGTCGTCCTGGTCGACGTTGCCGTCGCCGTTGAAGTCCGGGTCGGCCGTGGAGCACGACGGATCACCCGCGACGACCTGCGCGAGGCACGCGATGTCGTCCTGGTCGACGTTGCCGTCGGCGTTGAAATCGGGGTCGCAGGGCGCCCCGCCGCTGACGGTGAACGCGATTGACGCGGCCCCGCCGGCGAGCCCGTTGCCCGAGGGCAGCGCGCCCCCGGCGATCTCGCCGTCGAGCGCCAGGGCGTTCGCGGTGATGCCCGTGCCGAGCGTGAGCGTGTACGCGCCCGGGGCGAGCGTGCCTTGGGGCGTGATGGTCGCGCGCCAGGTGGTCGCGTTGTACGAGACCGAGACGGGCACCGCGCCCGACGGGCCGCTGAGCGTGACCTGCGGCGCGGGGACGGTCACGTTGTCGCTGAAGCCGACGACGATCGAGGCGGGCGAGTCGTCGAGGGCTTCGCCCGGCGCGGGCGAGGCGGAGATGACCTTGGGCGGGCCGGCGACGTACGCCTCGTTGGCCTTGCCGGTCTCGAGGATCCAAGTGAACTCGTCGAGCGTGACGCCGCTGACGGGGCTGGCGACGGGGATCAGGAAGTGCTGCGAGCGGCTCGTGTTCATGATGGTGACGGTCGACGGGCCCTGCGCGCTGTCGAGGCGGACGTCGATGGGCATGACGAAGGCGTCGGCGGGCGTGCCGAGCCCGGGCCAGCCGGTGTCCTGCGTCTGACGGACGCGCAGGCGCAGGTAGTTCTGCCCGTTGATGGCGACGTTCTGCCAGCCGCTGGCGTACGCGGGCGCCCCGATGCCGTAGACCCACTGCTGGAAGAACCGCGTCATGTCCTGCCCGGCGACGTCGCTGGCGGTCGCAACGAAGTCATCGGTGGAGGCGGCCGAGAACGCGAAGCGGGCGCGATGCTCGGCCAGGATGTTCACGAACGTTTCGTCGCCCACGACCTTGCGCAGCATGTGCACCACCCATCCGCCCTTGCGGTACGAGTAGTTGCTGCTGAAGATGCGGTTCACCGAGCTCGTGTCGTAGACGTACACCGAATCGCCGACCGCCGACGGGCGACGGGCGGCCATCGCGGCGTGCAGCGCCGGGAGCCCGCTGGATCCGGGCTTGCGCTCCTCCCACAGCGCCTCGCCGTAGGTCGCGAACCCCTCGTTCAGCCAGATGTCGTTCCAGGTGCGGCAGGTGACCATGTCGCCCCACCACTGATGCACGAGTTCGTGCGCCGTGAGCGACTGTCCGAACCCGCCCTGCCCGCTGTTGGTCTGATGCTCCATCCCGCCCCCGAAGGGGAACTGATAGATGCCGTACTTCTCGTTGATGAACGGGTACTCGCCGAAGACCGGGCGGTACGCCGCCATCATCGGCACGCAGACTTCCCACGCGTCGCGGTTGCTGGGCGTGTCGCTGTTCGGATAGATGTGGAACTCGACGGGCATCGTGCCCGTGCCCCCGCCGGGCAGCGGGTACGAGTAGTTCACGGTCCAGGTGTTGTACACCGTGGTGCAGAACGCGGCCAGGTACGTCGGCTGCGTGTAGTTCGTCACCCAGCGGTAGCGCGTGCGCCCGCCCGAGAGGGGCGTCACGCTCTCGAGCAGCCCGTTGGCCGTCGTGCGGAGGTTCGACGGCGCCGTCACCGCGAGCGCGAACGTCGCGCGGTCGATGTTGTCGCCCGCCTGCGTCACCTCGCCGTCCTTCACGGGCACCCACGTGGCGGCGTAGTAGGGCTCGCTCAGCGTGGCGACCACCGGGTTGCCGGCGCTCGTCGTCCCGAACTCGATCGACCCGAACCCGCGCGAGACCGCCACGCCGGTGTAGTCGATGCGGACCGTGAACTCCTCGCCCGCGTTGTACGGGCGATCGAGCGTCACGGTGCGCCCGTAGGTCGCGTTGTTCGTCGGGGGCGTGGTGCTGACGGCGACCGTCGTGCCGTTGAGCGTCACGCGGTTGGTGTCCGCCGCGTTGCCGCTGAGCCCGCGCTGCACCGTGAAGTTGCCGCGCAGGCGGTAGGTGAACTGCGTCAGGCCATCGACCAGCGAGCGCACGCGGATGGTGTTCGAGCCCGAGATGACCTCGGTCGTCGGGAAGATCTCGATGTCGATGTCGTTCGAGATGACGTCGGTGTCGGCCATCGCCTCGCGGTCCGAGTACCCGGGCAGCTCGGGCTCACCGATCGGCAGGCCACGCTCGATGCGGGCGCGGAGCATGTCGGCCTTGTGGCACGAGCACGCGGCCCAGCCGGGCTGCTCGTCGTGGGCGTGGGTGAAGGCGGGGAATGCATGGGGAGTCGGCTGGATGCTGGGCCGGTCAATCGGCTGGCCAGAGGCCAGGCCCGCCAGGGAAATCACAGCCGCGCACGAAAGCCGAGCGCACGAAAGCCCAGAGCGGGCCGGTCCGAAAACACGCCGCATCACGCACCCCTTTGCATACCCCGCGAGTTGGCCATGAAACCGAAAAGGCCACTAGAGCATGGAAAGGAGATTCGGTCAAGCGCAAGCGCGGGTTCTGCGGACGGGGAAGATTCGGGGTGCGCGGCACCACCAAGCCCCCGCATCACCGACGCCGGATCGCGGATCGATGGACGGGTAGCCCCCTCCGGCTCGCAGACTCGCCACCTCCCCCAAGGGGGAGGACTGAAACGGACCCTCGTTTGCGCGTCGGGCTCGGAGCGCGTCGGGCTCGGAGCGCGTCGGGCTCGGAGCGCGTCGGGCTCGTACGGCTTGGGCTCGTCGAGTGCCGCTACACTCTTGCCCCATGAGCGGCCTCTTTGACTGGGTCACCCCCCAACTCGTCACTTCCGCGATCGTCATCATCGCGATCGTGCACGTCATCCTCATTCTCGTCGCCTACCTCGTGCAGGCCGAGCGCAAGTTCTCCGCGTACATCCAGGACCGCATCGGCCCCAACCGCACGGGGTTCGATTTCGGCCTGCCGGCGCTGAAGTTCCTGAAGGGCTGCCTGGGCTTCGGCCAGCCGCTGGCCGACGGCATCAAGTTCATGCTCAAGGAGGACTACACCCCCACCCGCGTGGACAAGGTGCTGTTCACCCTGGCCCCGATCATCATCGTGACGCCCGCGCTCATGGGGTTCATCGTGATCCCCTGGGGCGGGCACTGGAACGGCGACGTCCCGTTCCTCGGCAACGTCACCGAGGGCACGACCGTCGCCATCGCCGGCGCGTCGATCAACGTCGGGATCATCTATCTGCTGGCCGTCGCGTCGCTGGGGGTCTACGGCGTCACGCTGGGGGGCTGGGCGAGCAACAACAAGTACTCGTTCCTGGGCGGGCTGCGCGCCAGCGCCCAGATGATCTCGTACGAGATTCCCCTCGGGCTCGCGCTGCTCGCGGCCCTGCTGTACTACGGCACGGTGCTGCCCGACTCGATCGTCCGCCTGCAGGTGAGCGAGGGGTGGGGCGTGCTGGCCCAGCCGCTGGCGGCGTTGATCTTCTTCATCGCGATCCTGGCGGAGGCCAACCGGGCCCCGTTCGACAACGCCGAGGCCGAGCAGGAACTGGTGGGGGGGTACCACACCGAGTATTCGTCGATGCGGTTCGCGCTGTACTTCCTGGCGGAGTACGCGCACCTGGTGACGAGCTCGGCGTTCCTGGTGCTGATCTTCTTCGGCGGGTACCACGTGCCGTTCATCCCCGGGCTGAACGAGCTCACGAGCCCGGACAACGTGACGGTGTGGGGCGTGCTGACGAAGATCGGGGTGTTCTTCGGCAAGGTCGTGGGCGTCGCGGTGTTCAGCATGGTCATCCGCTGGACGATTCCCCGCATGCGGTACGACCAGGTCATGATGATGGCCTGGCAGTTCGTGATCCCCGTGGCGCTGGCGCTCGTGGTGAGCGTCAGCATCCTGATCACGCTGGGCGCGAGCGGGCTGCTGCCGATGCTGGTGATCAACGTCATCCTGATGGCGCTGACCGTGATGGCCGCCCCGCTCATCCCCAAGAGCACCTCGAACCGCAAGCTGCCGCTCTACGGCTCGCGCTTCAGCCCCATGCCCGGCGAACGCGTGCGGACCGTCTCCGACGAGTCCTCCGCCCTCCACGACGCGCCCGCGGCGTACTGAGCGAGAAGGCACTGGGGACTGGGGACTGGGCACCGGGCACTAGGGCGCGGCGTCCCCCGCCAGCACGCGGGCCCAGTTCCGCCACGCGAAGTCGTCGAGCTGCTCGCGTGTCCAGCCCCGCCGGGCGAGCGCCTCGGCCAGCTTGCGGTAGTCGGCGGGGCGGTCGATGCCCGCGGGCAGGCGGTCGGCGCCGAATCCGCCGTCGATATCGCTGCCAAGCCCGACGTGACGCATCGAGCCCGCCAGTTCGCACACGCGTTCGACGTGCGCGATCGCCTCGTCGATCGTCGCGCGGCGGTCCTCGCCCTGGCGCGACACGAACGGCGAATACAGATTGAGCCCCACAACGCCCCCCCGGCGCACGATCTCGCGGATCGCCCGGTCGGTCAGGTGGCGCTGGTTCGGCGGGCGTCCGTCGCGATCGAGCAACGCGCGGCAGTTGCTGTGGCTCGCCACGACCACCCGCGGCGTCGCCTCGAAGAGGTCCTCGAGCGCCCGGTCGGAGAGGTGCGAGGCGTCGTGCAGCACGCCCAGGCGATCCATCTCGCGGACGAGTTCGTGCCCCAGGGGCGTGAGTCCGACTCGTTCGCCGGGCGGCGCGCCGTTGCCCGTCGCGTAGCGCGACGAACGCGCCCACGTGAGCCCCACGGCGCACACGCCCCGCTCGACCCACCATTCCAGGTCGGCGGGCGACCGGATCGGGTCGGCGTTCTCCATGAGGATGCCCACAAGCGGACGCCCGGCGCGCGTGGCGGCGGCGACGCGGGCGTCGATCGAAGGGGGCACGACCTCGGCGACGCCCATGCCCCCGCGGATCTCGCCCACGCCCTCGGGCGCGCGCAGGGCGCGCGGCAGATCGAGGGAGAGCACGCCGCCCTCCGCGAGGGAGAGGTAGACCTCGAGCTGGCCCCTGGCGCGTCGGTACGCGCCGTCGGCGTCGCCGAACGTGTAGGAGGCGTGTCCTTCGGGGCCGGGCGGCACGGGCTCTCCCGGGGGCATGACCTCGGTGAAGATGGTCGCGAGGAACAGGTGCACGCCGCCCTCGCGCAGGGCCGGCAGCGTTACGCCCGCGGGGCGGTGCGGGCCCGCGGGGGCGTCGGGGAGCGCGAGGGTGGCGAGGGGAGCGCGGAGATCGCGTCCGGTGACGGCGAGATAGGCAAGATCGAGGTGGGCGTCAAACCACAAGGACGGAGCGCGTCCGGTCATGGCTGAGGGTACCGGCGCGCGGGCGGGGTCGGACGCAGCGGCGGGGCGGCCAATACACTGCGTACCGCACCGTCGGAAAGGAGCTCCGGACATTGGCCCGCACGAACCCGCCCGCCAGCCCCGCCCCTGATGTTCGCCCGCCGGAGCCCGGCACGCCGTACGCGGCGTTGTGTGCGCACCTGCGCGAGAGCGCGCTGCTGGAATCCGCGGCCCACCTCGCATCGTGGGACCAGGAAACGTACATGCCCGCGCAGGGCGCCGCGGCCCGGGCCGAGACCGCGTCGATCTTGGCGGGCCTCGTGCACGAACGCCGCACCAGCCCGCGTCTGGGCGAGTTGCTCGCGACGTGCGAGGGCGACAAGGGGCTGCAGGGCGACGAGGTTGCACGCGCGAACCTGCGCGAAATGCGCCGGGACTACGACCGGCTGACGAAGCTGCCCAAGGACCTGGTCGCGGAGATCGCCAAGACGACGAGCGAGGCGCAGGAGGTATGGAAGAAGGCGCGTGCCGACAACAACTTCGCGCTGTTCCGCCCGTGGCTCGAGCAGGTCGTGGTGCTGATGCGCCGCAAGGCCGAGTGCCTCGGGTTCCGGGAGGGGGGCGAGTCGTACGACGCGCTGCTGGACCTGTACGAGCCCGAGGCGACGGCCGCGCAGATCGAGGCGGTGTTCACGCCGCTGCGTGCGCGGCTGAGCGATCTCATCGGGCGTGTGCGTGAGTCGGGGGCGAAGGTGAGCACGAAGTGCCTAGACGTGAAGGTGCCGGCGGAGCGCCAGCACGCGTTCGGGCTGTTCGTGCTGCGCGCGATGGGCTTTGACCTGGAGGGCGGGCGTCTCGACACCACCGCGCACCCGTTCTGCTCGGGCATCGCCCCGGGGGACGTCCGCCTCACGACGCGCTACCGCGACGAGCGCTTCACCGACGCGCTCTACGGCACGATGCACGAGGCCGGGCACGGGCTGTACGAGCAGGGCCTCTTCAAGCGCACGCCCGACGGGGGCGTGTCGGCGTACTTCGGCACGCCGCTCGCCGACTCGGTCTCGCTGGGCATCCACGAGAGCCAGTCGCGGATGTGGGAGAACTTCGTGGGTCGCAGCAAGGGCTTCTGGAAGTGGGCGTTGCCGCACTCGCGCAAGTTCTTCGGCAAGGCGCTCGACAAGTGGGACCACAAGGACCTCTTCGCGGCGACCAACACCGTGACGCCGAGCTTCATCCGCGTCGAGGCCGACGAGACGACGTACAACCTGCACGTCATGATCCGCTTCGAGATGGAGCGCGCGATTCTGCGGGGCGACATCGCGGTGGGCGAGATTCCCGCCGAGTGGAACCGGCGGTACAAGGAGTACCTGGGCGTGAAGGTGCCCGACGACCGGCGGGGCTGCCTGCAGGACGTGCACTGGTCGCTCGGGCTGTTCGGGTACTTCCCGACGTACACGCTGGGGAATCTCTACGCCGCCCAGTTCTGGGAGCGCATCCAGCACGACCTGCCGGACCTGCCCAAGCAGATCGCGAAGGGGAAGTTCGGCGGGCTGAAGGCGTGGCTGAACGAGCACATCCACGCGCCCGGGCGGCGGTACACCGCCGGGGCGCTGTGCGAGCGTGTGACGGGGCAGGCGCTCTCGCACGATGCGCTGCTGCGCCACCTCGAGCACAAGGCGGAGCAGGTCTACGGCGTGTAGCGATCGCGCCGGGCGCTCGTGCGGGGTGCGTGCGTTGCGTGCCGGGCCGTGCGCCCGGGCTCCGCGGCTTCTCGGACGCCCCGCCCGCTGCAATTGCATCGCCCGACCGTCAAGCGGAATCCGCGCACGCCGCGCGATGCCGGCCCGCGTGCTCGATTTGTCCGTCGCGCCGCATGCGACGGGCGCACGCGGCGCCGCACGGCGCGCGGGGGCGGTCCTGCGTCATGTTGACTCGCGGGGCGGGCGCGGGGCGTCGATCCACTGCGGTCCGATCGATGGGCGGCGGCGAGCCGCGCATCCTCGGGGGCACGGAGGACCGGCGCGATGAGGACTGTTCACCTGGGTGATTTGCTCGTGCAGCACGGCGTGCTGACCGCGGCGCAGCGCGACGCGGTGCTGGCGGCGCAGAAGGAGCGGGGCGGGCCCTTCGGCGCGCTGGCCGAGCAGATGTTCGGCGTGAACCCCGGCGCGGTCGAACGCGCCTGGGCCGAGCAGTTCGACACCATCGCGCCGCACGTCGACCCGCGCACGTTCCCGGTGCAGCACCGCGTGCTGGAGGTGATCTCCCGGCGCCAGGCGTGGCAGTTCCGCGTGCTCCCGCTCGAGATCCGCGGGTCGGACCTGGTGCTGTGCACCACGCGCGAGGCGCTGGTGCGGGCGCTCAAGTTCACCGGCTGGCGCCTGGGGCACGCGGTGCAGTTCGTCATCGCCGAGGCGAACCCCCTGGGCGAGGCGATGGAGCGGTACTACCCCATGGCCGGCATGCGCGCGTCGATGCTGTCTGATCCCCTGCCGATGGCGGCGTAGCGGCGTCCGGAGGAGCGAGAGGGGCGGGGCGTGCCTACCGGTGCGCCCCGCTTTGTTTTGCCGGCTTTCCTACGCTTGCCTCGCCAATGCCCCGACCCACCAGAAAGTCCCCGCGAGCCCGCGTTCGCCAGAAGGCGGACGACGCCTGCCGCACCGTCGCCTTCGTCAGCCTCGGGTGTCCCAAGAACCTCGTCGACAGCGAGAAGATGCTCGGCCTGCTCGCCCAGAGCGGGATCGCGCCCGTCCCCTGCGCTCCCGACGACCCCTCCTTCGGCGGGGCCGACGCCGTCGTCGTGAACACCTGCGGCTTTCTGGAAGCCTCCAAGGACGAGTCGCTCGGGGTCATCAAGGAGGCCATCGCCGCGAAGGAGCGGGGCGAGGTCCGCCGCGTCGTCGTCGCCGGGTGTCTCGTGCAGCGCCACCGCGCCAAGATGCTCGAGTGGGCCCCGGGCATCGACGCCATGGTCGGCGTCTTCGACCGCGACCGCATCGTCGACGCCGTCTTCGGCGAACGGACCGCCCGCGCGGGGAGCGTGCCCGTCGGCGATGAGGCCCCGAAGTACTGGATCGCCGGCAACGCGCTCGTCGCGGCGAAGGAACGGGGCGTCTCCACCGTCGGGCTCACCGTCCACGGCAAGGACGGCAAGGGGCTGGGCTACTTCGAGGACGACTCGGCGCGCCTCCGCCTCACGCCCCGGCACTACGCGTACCTGCGCATCAGCGAGGGGTGCAACCAGAACTGCGCGTTCTGCACGATTCCCAGCATCCGGGGCAAGATGCGCAGCAAGCACCCCGACGCGATCCTGGCCGAGGCGCGCGAACTCCTCGCCGACGGCGCGTTCGAACTGCTGCTCATCGGCCAGGACACGACGTCCTTCGGCGACGACATCGGGCTCGGGCTGGGCGCATCGCCGGTCCCGGGCGCGCCCGGCGGCCTGCCCGCCCTGCTCCGCGCGCTCTCCGACACCATGGACGAGATGGGCACCCGCGGCTGGCTGCGCCTCATGTACGCCTACCCCAGCAACTTCTCGGACCCGATCATCGACGCCTTCGGCGAGCTCGCCGCTCGCGGGCGGCTGCTGCCCTACCTCGACATCCCCCTGCAGCACGCCTCCGACCGCGTGCTCGCCCTCATGCGCCGCAACGTGACGCGCGCCCAGCAGGCCCGCGTCATCAACCGCCTGCGCGAGCGCGTGCCGGGCATGACCGTCCGCACGACGTTCATCAGCGGGTTTCCCGGCGAGACCGAGGACGACCACCGCCAACTCGTGGAGTTCGTCGAGGACATGCGATTCGACGCCGTGGGTGTGTTCGAGTACAGCCACGAGGACGGCACCGTCGCGGGCACGATGGAACGCGACCCGGCGCTCGCGGTCGACGCGGAGACCAAGGCCCGCCGGCGCAACGAGGTGATGGAGGCGCAGCAGAAGATCGCGTTCGAGGCCGCCGCGATGATCGCCGGCCGGTTCGACGAACGCCGCCCCACGAACCCCGACGGCTCGCCCCGGGGCGTCGTGCGCGACGTGCTCATCGACCACCCGCTCACGAGCGCCGGGCGCGCGACCAGCGGCGTGGGCGCGGGCGGACGCCTCTACGCCGGGCGCACCGCGTCGCAGGCCCCGCAGATCGACGGGCTGACCTACGTGCAATCGCGCGATCGCCGCAGCCCCGGCGAACTCGTCCGCTGCGTCATCGTCGCGAGCGATGGCTACGACCTCGTCGCCCGCCCGGTCGAAGAACTGCAACGCACCGTGGGGCTGAAGGTACTCCGGTAGGCAGTCCCCAGTCCCCAGTGCCTAGTCCCTTTCCCCGAATGCTCCGCGCAGCACGGCGAGGCTCTTGGGGATGGCGGTTTTCCAGTCTTCGAGCCCCTCGTACTCGAGGCTGATCCACCCGCGGTAGTCGTTGCGGCGGAGCATGGCCGCGATGCGGGGGTAGTCGAGATCGAGGGTGTACCACTTGCCGCCCCCGAAGTACGTCTTGGCCTGCACGAAGCAGGTGTGCGGGGCCATGAGTTCGAGCCGCTCGTACGGGTCTTCGAGGAAGTTCCCGGTGTCGAGCGTGCAGCGCAGCCAGGGCGAGTTCACCGCCTGGGTGATGCGCAGCACGCCCTGCGGCGTCAGGCCCAGCCCCCAGTGGTTCTCCAGGCCCATCGTCACGCCCTCGCGGGCGGCGACCTCGACGCATTCGCCCAGCGCGTCGATGACCCAGCCGAAGGCGGTGTCTTCCGCGACGCCCGGGATCGGTGGCTCGACGCCCCGGTCCTTCATGAGCTGGTTGAAGTCCTTGGTGGTGCCCCAGCGTCCGGTGTTGACGCGCATGGTGGGGATGCCCATCGCCCCGGCGAGTTCGAGGCAGCGGCGGGTGTGGGCGACGTTCTTGGCGCGTTCGGCGGGGTCGGCGTGGACGAAGCCCTGGTGGATCGAGAACCCCACGAGCGGGCAGCCCTCGAGGAGGGCGACCTGCTTGAGGCGCTGGAGCGAGGCGTTGTCCTCGGCGTCCATCTGGCGATGGAGGATCTCGACGCCGTCGAACCCCATGGCCGCCGCCTGGCGGATGCACTCGTCCACCGGCAGGCGCATGCCTTCGTTGAACTGCCAGAACGAGTAGGTCGAGACGCAGATCGGGTTGCGCCGGGCGGGCGGGGTGCCCGGCTGGCGTCGATGGGGCGCGGCGGCGAAGACGGGGGCCGCGGCGGCCAGGGCCGAGGCGGCGAGAAAATCGCGGCGGGTGGGCATGAGACCTCCGGGGGCAGTCTACAGGCACACTCGCACCCGGTTTTCCACGCGCCCGCCCCGCCTCGCCGATATCTACGGGCCATGCTCCGCCTCGGGCATTTCATCGCGCTCATCGCCCTCTGCCTGCTCACCATCGGCGTGGTCATGGTGAACAGCGCCGACATGCGCGTCGCCTCGCCCAGCGGCGAGAACGTCGCTCCGGCCATCACCGCCGAGTCCATCCTGCTCTCGCGGTCCACGATCTACATGGCCCTGGCCCTGGGCGCCATGTGCATCGGCGCCATGCTGCCGGTCCGCCGGTTCGCCGAATCGCTGGACGCGGGGGGGGCCGCCTCGGGGTTCTTCGCCCCGGCGCGTCTCGGCGGGCATGAGGGGGGCGTGCTGTCGCCCGCGGCGCGGGGGCTGCTGATCGCGTCGCTCGCGCTGGTCGCGGTGTGTGCGCTGGTGTACGTGCCCGGGCTGTCGAAGGAGATCAACGGCGCGCGCCGGTGGCTGCGTCTGCCGGTGCCCGGGCTGGGCGACGCGCTCTCCGTGCAGCCCAGCGAGATCGCCAAGTGGGGCATGGTCGGGCTGCTCGCGTGGTACGGAGCGGCGGCGGCGCCGCGCATCCATCGGTTCTGGGGCGGGCTGGTCCCCGCGCTGCTCTGCATCGGGGGCGTGTCGGCCCTCATCGTGAAGGAAGACCTCGGCACGGGCGTGCTCATCGCGGGCGTGTCGTCGCTGGTGCTGATCGCGGCCGGCGCCCGCCTGTGGCAGTTCATGATCTTTGCGCCCCTCGCCGTCGCGGGCGTGGTGTTCGCCATCCTCACCAGCGACTACCGCGTGAAGCGCATCCTGGCCTTCGTCGACCCCTACGCCGACCCGCAGGGCATCGGCTATCACACCATCCAGTCGCTCATCGCCATCGCCAACGGCGAGGGCTGGGGGCGCGGGCTGGGGCACGGCCTGCAGAAGTTCGGCTACCTCCCCGAGGACCGTACTGATTTCATCTTCCCGATCATCTGCGAGGAACTCGGCATCGCCGGCGCGGGCGTGGTCTGCCTGCTCTTTGCCGCCCTGATGGCCTGCGGGTGGTCGATCGTCCGGCGCGAGCCCCTTGCCGCCCTGCGCCTGTTCGCGTTCGGCGTCATCGCGACCATCGGTCTGCAGGCCGTCATCAACCTCGCGGTCGTCACGGGCCTGGCGCCCACCAAGGGCATCGCGCTCCCGCTGCTCTCCTCGGGCGGCACGGGCTGGATCTTGACGTCCTTCTGCCTGGGCCTGGTCATCTCCATCGAACGCACCCAGGACGCGCCCGACCATTCGCGGGCCCTCGCGGCGGCATGAGCCCGCCCGCTCGAACCTATGTCTTCGCCGGTGGCGGCACGGGGGGGCACATCTACCCCGCGCTCGGCGTCGCGCGCGTGCTGCTCGAGCGCGAGCCCCACGCCCGCGCCATCTTCCTCGTCTCGCAGCGCCCCCTGGACGCGTCGATCCTCGCGCGCGAACTGCCCGGAAGTGGCGGCGGCGGTGCGGGCGGCGGCGGGGCGATGTCGTTCCAGGCCATCCCCGCGCAGCCCTTCGGCGTGCGTCCGCCCGCGCTGTACAGGTTCGTGACGCGCTGGGGCGAGGCGGTCCGCGCGGCGCGCGGACCGCTGCGCGAGGCCAGGAGCGCCGGTCCCGTGGTGCTGGCGGCGTTCGGCGGGTTCGTCGCCGCCCCGTGCGTGCAGGCCGCCCGGGTCGAGCGCGTGCCGGCGGTGCTCGTGAACCTCGACGCCGTGCCCGGGAAGGCGAACCGGTGGATCGCGCGGCACGTGCGACGAGTGGTGACCGCCGCCCGCCTCGCGCCGGGGCACGAACGTCCGGCGTGGGAGCAGGTGCCGCCGATCGTGCGGGCCCAGGCGATCGCGCGCGAGCCGGCGGGGGCGTGCCGCGGCGCGTTCGGGCTCGACCCCGATCGCCCGACGCTGCTCGTCACCGGCGGCAGCCAGGGTGCGGGGAGCATCAACCGGTTTCTGGGCGCGCTGAGCGAACTGCCCGAGTTCCCGCTGCGCGCCTGGCAGGTCATCCACCAGACCGGCGCGGGCGGGGTGGAGGCGGTGCGCGTTGCGTACGAACGGGGCGGCGTGCGCGCCTGGGTGGGCGAGTTCCTGCCCGACATGGCCCGGGCGTGGGGCGCGGCCGACCTGGCGATATGCCGCGCCGGCGCGGGCAACGTGGGCGAGGCCTGGGCGAACCGCGTCCCGTGCGTGTTCATGCCGTACCCGTACCACCGCGACAAGCACCAGGCGTTCAACGCGTCCCCGCTGGTGGCGGCGGGCGGCGCGCTGTTGGCCGAGGACGCGATCGAGCCCCAGGCAAACGTGCGGCGTCACGCTGACACGTTGCGGGGGCTGCTTGGCGATACCGCCCGCGCGGGGGCGATGCGCCGGGCGCTGGGCACGCTCGGCCCGGCCGACGGGGCGGACCGGGTCGCGGGGGTTCTTGCGGGCGCGATGAGCTAGCGCGTTTTTTGCGGCCCGTCCGGCGTTTCCCGGTACACTTGTTCCATGCAGGCAGGCGGCGCCAGCTCGGGAAGGCGGTTCCGGTGCGTGGTGCTGCACCCCCGCCGTCGCCCACCCCGCCCGGAACTCATCGCGGCCCTGACCCGCCCGAACTTCCGCGTGTTCTCGTGCGAGGACGAGTTCGGCGCGATGGCGCACCTCTGCGCACGCGCGGGCGAGATCGCCCCGCGCGCCGGCGAATCCACGATCCTGCTGCTCGTCGAGCCGCACGACCTGGAGCACCCGGTCGAACTGATCGAAGCCCTGGACCAGTACGTGCCGGGCGCGTCGGTCTGGGTGTTCGACTCGCGCTCGACACACCGCCTGCGGGCCGTGGGCCCCGAGGATCTGACGACCTGGCGCGTGGAGCGCGACGAGGCTCCCCAGGCCGCGCGCCCGGTGACGACGCCGCCGGCGGGCGCCGAGGCGCGTGAGCGGCGGGGGCCGTCGCCGATCCCCGAGCCGACGATGACCATCGCCGGCCCGCACCTGCGTCTGGCGGGCGAGGGGGCGCCGCTGCCCGAACCGACGCCGAGTACTGGCGGGGCGTACGCGCCGGGCGCCCCCGATCCTCGACCGGACATCAAGCCCCTGTCGCCCGGACCGGCCGTGCCCGCGCCCCCGGCCTCACCGGCATTCCCCGCAGTGCCCGCACGCCCGTCGCGGGCGTCCCCGACACTGCTGAGCGACGAAGAACTGGCAATGCTGTTGTCAGGCGAGGCCGAGAAACGTACATAGCACTCTGCCCGCGGTCGTCTCGGGGAGGATCCCAACGGGACGACGGGATCAGCGGGCACCGGCGATCCGGGAGACCCCCGGCGTCGTAGGCTTGGTGGGTCGGGGTCCGGGGGGTGGCCACGGCGGGCCGACGAGGAGCGCGGGCGTGCCGACGGAGAGCCGGGCGGAAGTGCGAGTCGTGCTGGTAGGACGGACGGGGTTGGACGCGATGCTGCGCCGGGACGGCGGCATCGAGCTCGTCCGCGCCTCGACGCCCCTGCAGGCGATCGGCGAGCTGGCCTCGCCCATCGACGCCGAATCGCCCGAGCGAGCGGTGGTGGTGGTGGCGCCGCGGGTCGAGGGGCTGCTGGAAGGCGGGGAGCGCGACGACGCGCGTGCCGGGGAGTTCGTCCGCGCGCTGCGGGTCGCGTCGCCGGGCGTGGTGGTCCTCGCGGTCCGCAATGGGTCACCGGTGCCTGCCGCGTTCGACGGTTCGATCGCGTCTGATTTGGGCGCTGAGGCGCTGCGCGAGGCGGTGCGGTGGCGTCCTCGTGGGCAGGGGCCCGGCGAGGCGGCACCGGCGCGCGGCACGCCGCCGGCGCGTGGGATGGCGCCCGTGCTGCCCGAGGACGAACTGCTGGGCGATCTTCTGGCGGACAGCACGCCGCCCGCGGCGGAGCGAGCACCTCCCAGGCCGCCCGAGCGGGCCGCGCCCGAGCGAGCGGCGCCCGAGCGAGCGGCGGAGCGCGTGCCCGAGCGTGCACCGGAGCGGAGTGCGTCCGCGGAGGTTCCCACGGACGGCGCGCTGGTGGCGCAGTTGCTGCGTGGGCAGGACGTGCTGCCCGACGCGGTGCAGCTGATCCGTCGTCGGCTGCGCGACGAATCGGTCGAGTTCGTGCCCGCCGGCCCGTCGTCGGGGCGGGGCGGGGCGCTCGTGTCGTGGGAGGGCATGGGACGAGGCGGGTACGGGCACCTGGTGTCGTCGGTGAGTGCGCCCGACGTGCTGGCGCCGCACGCGCGGTGGCTGGCGTCGTGGATGCGCCTGCGCGATCAGCACGCGCAGCTCCGCGACGCGGCGTTCACCGATCCGCTGACGGGCGCGTGGAACCGGCGGTACTTCGACCGGTTTCTGCGAGCCGCCATCGAGCAGGCGCGCGAGCACCGGCGTCACGTGACGATCCTGCTGTTCGACATCGACGACTTCAAGAAGTACAACGACGTCTACGGGCACGACGCGGGGGACGAAATCCTGCGCGAGACCGTGAGCCTGATGCGCAGCGTGATCCGCCCGAGCGACCGGGTGTGCCGCGTGGGGGGCGACGAGTTCGCGGTGATCTTCCACGAGCCCCAGGGCCCGCGCCAGGAGGGCAGCCGCCACCCGTCGGACATCTTCGAGATCGCGCGGCGGTTCCAGGAGCAGGTGCTCGCGCACCGCTACCCGAAGCTCCTCGACTGCGCCCCGGCGACGCTCACCGTCTCCGGCGGGCTCGCGTCGTACCCGTGGGACGGCGCCACGCCCGAGGAACTGCTCCGCCGCGCCGACCAGCTCGCGATGGCGAGCAAGCGCCAGGGCAAGAACGCGATCACGCTCGGCCCAGGGGCGCTCCGCCTGGGCGAAGTGTGAACTCGTGCGCGGCGGGGCGCGGGCGGTCGCCGGCGCTACCCTGAGGGTTTCCGCGGCCCGACCCATGCAGACGCTCACCCAGATCCGCGAGATGCTCGAAGCACGCGGGCTTTCGCCGCGTCACTCGTTCGGGCAGAACTTCCTGCTCGACCACAACCTCATCCGCAAGCTCGTGGACGCCTCGGGCGTGGGGCCCGGCGACCTGGTCCTCGAGATCGGGCCGGGCACCGGCACGCTGACGGAACTGCTGCTCGCGCGCCGGGCGCGCGTCGTGGCGTGCGAGATCGACCGTGGCTTGGCCGCCCTGCTCCGCGAACGCCTGGGGCACGATCCCAACTTCACGCTCGTCGAGGGCGACTGCCTTGATGGCAAGCACGCGCTCAACCCCGCGCTGCTCGGCGCGCTGGGCGACGCGCCCTTCACGCTCGTCGCGAACCTCCCCTACGGCGCCGGCACGCCGGTGATGACCATCCTGCTCGCGGACGTGCCCCGATGCCGCGGGGTGTTCGTGACGGTGCAGCTCGAAGTCGCCCGCAGGCTGGCGGCCGGGCCCGGCGGACGCGAGTACGGGCCGATCAGCGTGCTCGCGCAGGCGGTGGGAGAGGTGCGATTGCTCGCCAAACTCCCCCCGGAGTGCTTCTGGCCCCGGCCCGACGTGATGAGCGCCATGGTGCAGGTCGTGCGGCGAGCCGAGCAGCGCGTGCCCGACCCGCGGGCGCTGGTCGATTTCGCCCAGCGCCTGTTCGAGCAGCGCCGCAAGCAACTGGGCGCGATCCTCGGACGCGACCGCCCGTTTCCGGCGGGGATCTCTGCCGAGGCTCGCGCCGAGTCGCTGCGGATCGAGCAGTTCGAGACGCTCCGCGTCTGGGACCGCGCGCGCGGGCCGGACCCCGCCACGACTACCACGTGAGTTTGCGGTTGGTTAGCAGGTCGCGCGCGGACTGGTTGCCCTTGCGGGCGGACTCGCGGAACCAGCGGAGCGCTTCGGCGGGGTCCTTCGTCGTCCCCTTCCCCTCGTCGTAGCAGAGCGCGAGGTTCCACATCGCGACCTCGTTGCCGAGTTCGGCGGCTTTCTTGTACCAGACGAGCGCCTCGGCGAGGTCCTTCGTGACGCCGTAGCCGTTCTCGAAGTAGTGCCCCATCCAGTTCATCGCGAGGTTGTCGCCGGCGTCGGCGCTCTTGCGGAACCATGTTGCCGCCGCCGGGTGCTGCTTCTGGTCGTGCGCGTCGATGCCCAGCATGAGCATCGCCTCGCTCTCGCCCTGTTCGGCGGCGAGCGTGAAGAGGCGGGTTGCCTCGGCGCTGTTGCGGGGCCCGCCCGTGCCGGCGCGGTGCATCTTCGCGAGCAGGACCATGGCGCTGGAGCTCCCGAGGCGGACGGCCTTTTCGTACAACGTCCGGGCCTTCGCGAGGTCTTTCGTGGTTCCCAGTCCGGTCTGGTACGCCCAGCCCAGGTTGCGCGACCCCATGGGCACGTTGTGCTCGTCGGCCTTCGCGAACCACTCGACGCCCTTGGCGGCGTTCACGGGCACGCCCTTGCCGTCGAAGTACACCACGCCGATGCTGTTGGCGCAGTCGTGGCGCCCCGCGGCGAAGGCGCGCTCGTAGTGGCGGACCGCCTCCGCGCCGTCCTTGGTGAGCCCGGCGTAGCCGTTCTGGTGGTAGACCCCGAGCCATTCGATGGCCGCCGCGTCGCCGGTGCCCGCCGCCCGCGTGAAGTACGCCAGCGCCTCGCGTTCGCTGCGTTCCGTGCCCACGCCGTAGTGGTACCGGCGTCCGACCTCGGTGGACGCCTGGGCGTACCCGGCGTCGGCGGCCCGGCGGTACCACTCGAACGCCTGCGCCTCGTTCCTGCGGACCCCGCGTCCGCCCGCGTAGAAGGTCGCGACGTTGTACATGCCCACCGCGAGCCCGCGCTTGGCGGCGGTCTCGAAGTGCGTGAACGCCTCCGCGTCGTCCTTCGCAACGCCCCAGCCTTCCTCGTGGCAGCGCCCGAGCCAGTTGGAGGCCTCGGCATCGGAACGAGCGGCGGCGCGGAACCACTCGAGCATCTGCCGGTCGTCCTCCGCCGCCCGCGTGCCGTTCAGCAGGCTGACCGCCGCGTGGCGCAGGCACTCCGGATTCGTGCTCCCCTTTTCAGCCGCCACCCGGTAGAGGCGGCGCGATTCGAGCAGGCTCTTCGACACGCCCACGCCCGACTCGTAGCACTTGGCCAGTTCGACGATCGCCTCTTCCGCGCCCAGGTCGGCGGCCTTGCGGAGCGCGACCACCGCCTGTTCGGCGTTGCGGGGCGTGCCGACTCCGTTGAGCAGGCAGAGCGCGGCCCGGTATGTGCACCCGCCGTCGTCCAGGGCCGCTCCTCGCTGGTACCACGCGAACGCCTCCGCCGCGTCCTGTCGCCCGTGGCTGCCGGTCTCCAGGGCCCAGCCCAGTTCGAGCATGCCGCCGGGATCACCGGCGTCGGCGGCCTTGCGGTACCACTCCATCGCCGCCGCCGGATCGCGGGGTACGCCCCGACCTTCCGCGTGGCGCTGTCCCAGGCGCAGCATCCCCATGCCGCTGCCGAGTTCCACCGCGCGGCGAGTCCATCGGAGGCTCTCCGCGTCGTCGGGGAGGGTGCCCAGGCCGGTGCGCGACATGTCCGCCAGTTCGACCGCCGCGCACCCGATGCCCCCGTCCGCGGCCCGACGGAAGTACTCCAAGGCGCGGGCGTTGTCGCGCACCACGGTGTTCGTGTGCCACAGACTCTTGATCTCGTTCAGCACGCGGCGTCCGCGCTCGTCGGGGCGGCACATCCGCACGAAGGTGCGTTCGTCGGCGTAGCGGACCCAGTTCTTGGGCGGGTCCTGGAGCAGCGCCCCGAGGATCGCCGCCGCCCAGGGATCGGTCTCGGCCTCGCGCGCCAGCCACTCCGTCGGGTTCGCGGGGATCGGGCGTGCCTCGTCGCCCGCACGACGCAGCGGGTGCTCGGCCAGCGCGCCTTTCACGAAATCCGGCGCGAGCGAGCGCGACCCGCGCTCGGCGGCCTTCCCCTTCACCGTGTCCGCGAGGTCCTGGAAGACCTTCCGACGCGCCCGGCGCACGGGGTCGAGTGACTCCGGATCGGCCTGCAGCAGTTCGCGCGCTTCCACCGCGAGTTCGACCGAGATCGTCCCGTCGATCGCGAGCTGCGTGATCGTCGCGACGCGCTCCTGCGTCACCGTCACCGCCGCCACGTGGCGCCCGTGCACCTCCAGCAGTCGGTTCTGGTCGATCGCGACGAGGAAGTCGCCGGTGCTCTCGCCCTGGCGCGTGGGCGTCTGCACGCTGTTCAGCCGGCGCGCGATGTCGGGGGCCCGTCGCGAGACGTACGCCCACCACTCGTCGACCGTGAGCACGCCGTCCTCGCCCGCCGCCGCGCCGCGCAGCCCTTCGATGAGCGACCACGCGAAGACGCTGTGCCCCTTGCCCTCGCCCTCGTTGATGGTGAGCGACTGCTCCGACTCCAGGCAACTGGCGAAGCGGACGCGCCCGTTCCCGTTGAAGGTGGGCAGCAGCTCGGCGAGGGAGAAGGCGGACTTGACCTTGGCGGCCTCGGCGGTGGCGGCGGCGTGGCACGCGTCGACGATCGCGATGAGACGCGACGTGCGGATGTTCTGCAGCCGGTTGTTGACGTCCAGCGCCGACAGCGCGGTGCCCTCGAGGTTGTCGACTTCGGTGTCGTACGTGACCCAGTAGCCCAGCGTCGCCTGGGCCGGCGAGGCCGCCGCCGCCGCCCCGAACTGCTCGGACGCTTCGACCATCCCGTGCCCGGAGTAGAACACGATGACCAGATCCTGCGGGCCGATCCGGGACGTCAGGTCCCGCAGGGCCTTGATCACCGCCGCCCGGGTCGCCTGCTCGTTGGTGAGCGTGGTGACGTTCGGGGCGGGGAACATCCCGATGCCGGGGTGGATGAGCGCGTCGCGCATGGCGGTCACGTCGCGCACGCACGCGTCCAGGCGCTGGATCCGCGCGTCGCGATACTGATCGATGCCGATGAGCAGCGCCCAGCGATTCGGGGTCGTCATGCCCGGCGACACGGACCGCAGCGCTTCGTCGAGGCCCGCCGTCCGGTCCGGCTGCGCCGCCCCCGCCGCGGCTCCCAGCAGCCACGCACCTGCGGCGCACCACGCAACGCGAGTCATGCACAGACCTCCGGCTCGGCGCGAGTATACAGCACACCCCCCGGCCGCCCGGCGTTCGGGCGGGCTATTGCCCATGACGCCGTACGCCGTTCGAGGGTGCTCGTGAGCCCCGGATGGCGGGTCGGAGCGTCGGATCCGCCGAGTTTCGCGGGGGCCCGCGTGCGTGCCCGCCGATAGAGCGTGCGGCACCCGGCCCGCGGAGTCGGTTCGTAGGCTGTTCGCACGGTTCCGGACCGAGGGCCGAAGGGGTACGCTGATCACGATGTCTGATGTTCAGCCGCGTTCGTTCGCGGGTGCAACGCCGGATCTCGCGCAATCGCTGGAGGGCGTGCTCCGCGAGTGCTGCGGCGGACGGCTCGGGCATGTCGATTGGTTCCACTCGCACCATCAGCGCGGCGGGGCGGCCACTGGGTTCACCACCTGGCGGGCCGACTCGGGCGAGTCGCTCGAGGTCGTGGTGAAGCTGCCGGTGACGCCGGTGGAGCACCGCTGGACCGTGGCGCTGGGCGAGATCGATCCGTCGCGGTGGGGTGATCGCTGGGCCCACGGGCGTCCGACGCCCCGGGTCGTTGCGGCGGGCACCGCGCTGGGCGGGTACGACCTGGCGTGGCTCGTGCTCGAGCGCCTCGCGGGCCCGGCCCTCAGCAACGACCGGATGTGCGAGCAGGCGGCGCTGGACCTGCTGCGGGCGGCGGCGGACTTTCAGGCCGCCGCGATCCACGCGGCTCCGCTCGGCCCGGCGCCGCCTTCCCCCGATTGGGAGCGCCTGCTCGAGCGGTCGCGCGCGCTCTGTCGCACCGGCGGGGTGTCCGACGCCCAGAAGTGGAACGATGAAGTGCGGCGTGTGCAGCGGGCCTTGCCCGTGCTTCGCCGGCGCTGGGAATCACGCCCCATCAACGCCTGGTGTCACGGCGACCTCCACCCCGGCAACGCGCTGCGCCGCCCGGGGCCCGACGGCGGGTGCCCGTGCGTGCTCGTGGATCTGGCCCTTGTCCACGCCGGACACTGGGTCGAGGACGCGCTCTACCTGGAGCGCCAGTTCTGGGGGCACGAAAAGGTGCTGGGCATCAAGCCCGTGCCCACGCTGGCGCGGCTGCGTCGCGAGCGGGGCCTGCCCGCGGATGATTCGTACGGCGACCTCGCGCTCGTGCGGCGCGTGCTCGCGGCGGCGTGCGCCCCGGCGCTCTCGGAGCGGGAGGGCAACCCCCGCTACCTCCGCGCCGCGATGGAGATCATCGGGCGGTGCCTGCCGCAGGCAATGAAGTGATTGTGAAGAAAAGACTTAAGGCTGTCGCTTGCTTCCGGGGGCATGGCCCCACAGAATCAGCCCGGTTGGGAGGGGGGAAGCCGGGCAATCCGGGGAAGGGGTCGCAAGCGTGGACGCATTCGAGCGCCTCAAGAAAATCGTGCTGGAAGCTGAAGAGGACGTGAAGAAGGCCGAGGGCGGGAACAAGGCCGCCGGCACCCGGGCGCGTCAGCTCATGCAGGACGTCAAGACCACTGCCCAGGAAGTCCGCGAGAAGATCCTGGAGTTGCGCGATGCCGGCCAGTCTGCCCAGTAATCCCGAACCCGGCGCGGTCGGCGATGTCGAGCCGGCGCCCAAGTCGCTGCTGATCGACATCAGCGGGATCGACCTCGGCGCGACCTACGCCGATCGTGACGCCATCGCCAAGGCGAACCCGCACCGCGGGGTCATGGCGATGCTCGATCGCGTGGTGTGGATGAGCCCCGACATGACCGAGGGCGTCGCGTACAAGAAGATCCGGCACGACGAGTTCTGGGTGCCGGGGCACTTCCCCGGCAAGGCGGTATTCCCGGGCGTGCTGATGGTCGAGACCGCCGCCCAGCTCTCGTGCTACATGTACGTCGTTCGCAAGACCGGGCCCGGGCTGGTCTTCTTCCTGCGGATCGAGGACGCGGCGTTCCGGTCCGCGGTGGTCCCGGGCGATGACTTCTACGTCCTGTGCAAGGAAGTGCGGGCGCAGCGACGCCGCTTCATCTCCGACGTGCAGGGCATCGTCGGCGATCGCGTCGCGTTCGATGCGCGCATCAGCGGGATGTTCGCCGAGGGGCGCACCGTCTAGGCACGCGTCGGGGACGCCGATGACCAGCCCGTACCCGCTCCAGTGCCGCCCGATCCTCATGCACAAGGTCTGGGGCGGAGATCGTCTTGCGCGCTTCGGCAAGGACTGCCCCGCCGGGGCCACGATCGGCGAGAGTTGGGAAGCGGCGGACCTGGACGCGACCTCGGCCAGCGGCGCCGGGGGCGGCGCGCAGCGATCCGTCGTCGTGAACGGCGCGCTCGCGGGCAAGACGCTCGGCGACGCGGTGCGCACGTGGGGCGCCGGGCTGCTGGGGGCGGCGCGCCCGACGGGCTCGGGGGGCTTCCCGCTGCTCGTGAAGTTCCTTGATGCGCGCGAGAATCTCAGCATCCAGGTGCACCCCAGCCCGGCGTACGCCGCCGCCCATCCCGGGGCGCACCTCAAGACCGAGTGCTGGTACATCCTCGACGCCGCCCCGGGCAGCGTGCTGTACAAGGGCCTCCGGCCCGGCGAAACGCGCGAGTCGCTCGCGGCCCGGGTGCGAGACGGGACGGTGGTGGAGGCGCTGCGCGCCTGCCCGGCGAAGCCCGGCGAGATCCACAACCTGCCCAGCGGCACGGTGCACGCGCTGGGCGCGGGCGTGCTCGTCGCGGAAGTGCAGACCCCCAGCGACACGACGTTCCGGCTGTACGACTGGGGGCGCAGCGGGCGTGAACTGCACATCGACCAGTGCCTCGCGTGCGTCGACCTCGCCCCGCCGCCTCCGGAGATGGTGCTGCGATCCGCCGGCGACGGGTTCGGGCCGACGCTGCGGACCGACTTCTTCCGCGTGCGCCACCTGTCGCTCGGGAGCGGGCAGGAGCGCCCCCTCGAGCCCGACGGGCGGTGCGCGGTCGTCATGGTGCTGGCGGGCGCGGGCTCGCTCTACCACGAGGACGGCGCGTACGCGCCGACGGACGTCGCGGTCGGACAGACGTTCGTCGTGCCCGCGGGCGTGAGCGCAGAGACCACCGCGTGCGCCGCCGACGACGCGCGGCTGGAATGCCTGGTCGCGACGGTCGGGTGACGGACCGGGCGAACGGCGTTCGCACAGCGACCGTCAGGCCCGAGCCCGCCCGACGGCGGCCGCGCTGGGTGTCTCGCGCACCAGCCCGATGATGTACGCCTGGAACTCGTCGTGCATGATCTTCATGGCGGGGCTGGTGATCATGCGCCGGAAGCTCGGCTCGGCGGCGATCTCGCGCACCCGGCGCTCCCAACTGCGGTAGTAATCGTCGGGGATCTGCCCCTGGCGATGGTTGTACCACACGATCTCGTACACCGAGAGCTGCATGAGGTTGAAGAAGTACTCGCGCACTTCCTCGGGGGTGGTGAGGCCCTCCATGTCGTGGCGATAGACGCGCGCCAGCGTCGGGTCTTCCACGCGCATGCGCCGCAGTTGCATCTGCAGTTCGACCAGTTTCGAGAAGTTCGCGACCGACTGCGCCCGGCGCGCGGTGCGGAACTGGTACGCGGACACCAGGAACCCCGCCGCGATCGCGAGCGACGAGAGCGACTGCAGGATCGGCAGGATGTCCTGCACCGTCATGAACTGCGCGAGCGTGGGTGCGAGCATGGCCCATCGTTGGCGGGCACGGGGCACGCGGAACGACCGGGGCGACACGACGGGCACGCCCGGGCGGGTATCATTCCTCGATGGCCACGCCCCAAGTCTGCGAGGCGCCATCGCCGGCGCCGCTCGCGCTCGTCATTGCCTCCGCGGGTGCCTGGGCGGTCGTGCTGCTCGTGCTGCTCATCCTCGCGCCCGCCGCTCGCGAGCACTTCGTCGACTTCGGCGTGGCGCTCCCGCGCCTCACGGTGGGAATCCTGGACTTTTCGCGCTGGCTGGCGGGCTCGGCGCCCGGCGCGGCCATCCCCGGGTTGGTCATCGCCGCGCCCGTCGCGCTGCTTCTCTTCGGCACCGCCGTCCTGGCACATGTGCGGATCGATTCGCGCGGGCTGGGACCCGCGCTGCTCCACATCCTGCTGTGGACGGGCGTGCTGGTGGTGCTGCTCGTCGCCGGGTCGCTCGCGGTGCCGCTCCTCCGCATGCTGGAGGCGATGCAGGGCGCGGGCGGGATCTAGCCCGGATGAACAACGCCCCCGGCCGGAGTGCCGAGGGCGTCGATCAAGAGGAAGACATCAACGGTTCGTTCACGAGCGTCGACGGCGTGCGATCGCCAGCCCTCCGAGCGCCAGAAGGGCCGCCGCGCCCGGCGCGGGCACCGACGTGATCGTCAGCACGACGTCGTTGTAATCGCCGAACTGCTCGATGCCCGTGGAGCGCAGGGGCAGGTCCTCGACGCCGATGGTGTACCGCTCGGCCCCCGGCGCGCCCCCGCTCGCGAAGATCGCGAAGTGCTGCACGCGCCGGTCGTCGGCCGCGAGCGCCGCGGGCCCGTTCGCGCGGTTGCGATCCGCCTGCGAGAAGAACAGCAGCCCCTGCCCCGCGCCCGGATAGTCCTTGAAGCTCCGCAGGTACAGGCCCCACGTCTCGCTCGGCACGAACGACGTCGCCGTCAGCGGGCCGGCGCCGCCGGCGTAGATCGGGTGGAGCACTTCCTCGCCCGCCGCGTCCGAAAGGTCGTACCAGCCGATCTCGTTGTACGCGGCGAGGCCGGCGACCTCGAGCAGCAGCGTCGAATCAACGGGATCGGGCGTCGTGCTGCGAAAGCCGATGTCGAGGTCCGCGTTCGACGCCTGCCCGCCGAGCACCAGCGGCTCGGCCCCCGCGTGGCTCCACCACATGGGCGTGATGTTCGGCGACGCGCCGGCGCCGGCGGGCAGCGGGAGCGTGTACGAGCCGTGCAGATAGTTTCCGATGTTGCGTGTGCCCCCGTCCTTGCTCCGCTGATCCCAATACGGGCGCGACGCGTTGTCGTACTGATTGAGCGCGCCGGGGAACGCCACCCACCCCGCGCCGCCCGAGCCCAAGACTTCCACGCCGGCGTTCGCGATGCCCGCGAGGGCCGCAAGCCCCGCGAGCGCACCGATAGCTGCAAGACGCATGTGTCTCTCCCTCTCTCGAGCGGGATTTCCGGCACGCCGCAACACCGGGCGCCGGGCTCCGCGGATTGTCTGGCCCCCCGAGCCTGACACGCGGTGCGATCGCGTCCACCAAAGCGTGCGGCCCGCGGCGTCGGCGGGCCCGACGGCGCCGCGCATGCCGCGTGCGCCGCCAGGCCCGCGCACACGCAACATCACCCCGCGCGATCACGCCGCCACGGCACACGCGCGCCGAGCTGCCGGAGCGCCCGCCGACCCGCCCGGTAACACGGGACGCGATCGTGCGTACATCGATTGCATGACCACACCTCGTCGTGCTGCACGCGTTCTCGTCCTCACCGGGTTCCTCTTCGCCTCGACCGGCCTTGCGCAGCCCGGTGCGCAGCCCGAGCGCCCTACCGCATCGCAGGCCCCGGCCGCCTCGCCCACGGACCCGCTCGCGCCCGGCGGCGTTGCGTTCGACCCCAGCGCGCCGTCGGCCCTGGAAGTGAAGCGCACGCCCACCGGGCACCTGCTGGTCCGCCCGATGGTGAACGGGCGCGCGCCCGGCTGGTTCATCTTCGACACCGGCGCTGGGGTCTGCGTCATCGCCAAGAGCGTCGCGGAGTCGCTCGATCTCCGGCGCGCCGGCCAGGTCGACGCCGTCGGCGTCGGGGGCGACGCGAATGCCTCGCCCGTCTTCCGCGCGTCCACCATCGCGCTCGGCCCGGTCACGCTCACCGATCACCCCGTGATGCTCGCCGACCTCGCGTTCCTGAAGCAGCACCTGGGCGACGAGATCGCCGGCGTCATCGGCTACGGGCTGCTCTCGCGCTGCGTCGCCGAGATCGACATCGGTGCGCCCCGCATCGCGCTGCACGCGCCCGACGCCTTCGAACTCGCGTCGCGCGCGGGCGACGCCCCGCCCCCCGCCTGGACCGACCTGGTCCTCAATGACCGCGTGCCCGCGGTGCGCGCCCGCTTCGAAGGACGCGAGGGGCTCTTCCGCCTCGATACCGGCGCGAACAGCGCCGTCACATTCCACCAGCCCGCCGTCGAGAAGTGGTCGCTGCTCGACGGGCGCGAGGTCACCGACGCCCGCCTCGGCGGCGTGGGCGGGTTCGTCGCCGCCAAGCGCGGGCGCGTCGCCTGGTTCGAGCTCGGGGGCGTGCGCACCGAGAACGTCGACGCGATGTTCGCGGTCGAGGCCAAGGGCACGTTCGCCAACGCGACCAAGGACGGCAACATCGGCGCCGACCTGCTGCGGCGCTTCACGATCGTCACCGATTACACGAACCGGCGCATCGCGTTCATCCCGAAGCCCCCGCCCGCGAAGTGACCCCGTCGGTCGCGTTGATCGCCCGGCGCAGCGTGTCCGACAGCGGGACCTTGGTGCCGAGGGCGTAGTCGTACGACACGACGACGCCCTGGCCGATGGCGACGACCTCGCCGCTCGCGCTGCTCACCATGGCGTGGGAGAGCGTGAAGCGGTCGGCGGCCACCTCCACCGCGCGGGCGGTCACGCGCAGTGTGTCGGGGAACACGACGGGCCTGCGGAACCGGATCGACGCCGATTGCAGGATGAACCCCGGCGGGCGTCCGTCGCGGGCCCAGTCGCCCAGGCGCCGGATGTACTCGATGCGGGCGGTCTCCATGTACCGAAAGAACACGACGTTGTTGACGTGCCCGAGCGCGTCCATCTCGCCCCAGGCGACAGGGATGTCGACCCACACGCGGGCGAGCGCGGCGTCGGCCTGGTGCGCGTCCACCCCCGCGCCGGGGCGCGCGTGCTCGGGCCGTGCGTCGGCGGCCAACTTACACCCCGGCCGCGTGGCGGCTCTCGTGCAGCAGCCGGCGCAGCACCGTGTGCAGCACGCCCCCGTTCTTGTAGTACTCCGCCTCCACGGGCGTGTCGATGCGGCAGCGCACCGTGAAGGGCGTCCGTACGCCGCCGGGCTTTGTCGCCGTCACCCGCACCTCGCAGCGCGGCTCGATCAGCCCCTCCGCGCTCACCGGCACGTCGATGTCGAACGTCTCCTCGCCCGTCAGCCCCAGGCCCGCCGCGTTCTGCCCGGGCATGAAGCACAGGGGCAGCACGCCCATCCCCACCAGGTTGCTGCGGTGGATCCGCTCGAAGCTCTCGGCGATCACGGCGCGGCATCCCAGCAGCAGCGTCCCCTTCGCCGCCCAGTCGCGCGACGAGCCCATGCCGTAGTCCTTCCCCGCGAGCACGATGAGGGGCGTGTTCTCCGCCTTGTAGCGCATCGCCGCGTTGTAGATGAAGTCGATCTTCCCGGCGCCGGCGGCGCTCATGTCCTTCGTCCACCCGCCCTCGCGGATCTTTCCCGTCGCCGGGTCGGCCGCCAGCTTGTTCTTCACCCGCACGTTCGCGAAGGTGCCCCGCGTCATCACGCGGTCGTTCCCGCGGCGGCTGCCGTAGCTGTTGAAGTCGCGCTTGGGCACGCCCAGGCTCTTGAGGTACTCGCCCGCCGGGCTCTGCTCGGCGATGTCGCCCGCCGGCGAGATGTGATCGGTCGTCACGCTGTCGCCCAGGAACGCGAGCACCCGCGCCCCGCGCACCGACCCCGGCGCGGTCGGACGCTCCGACATCCCCTCGAAGTACGGCGGGTGCTGGATGTACGTGCTCGCGCTGTTCCAGGGGTACAGCTCGCTCGTGCTCACCGGCACCGCGTTCCACGTCGGGTTCCCCGTGAAGACGTTCGCGTACTGCTCGCGGAACTGCGCGGGCGTCACCGCCTTCGCCTTCACCGCCTGCACCTCCGCGTGCGTCGGCCAGATGTCGCGCAGGTACACCGGCTCGCCCCCCTTGCCCAGGCCCAGCGGCTCGTTCACGAGATCGATGTTCACCGTCCCCGCGATCGCGTACGCCACCACCAGGGGCGGGCTCGCCAGGTAGTTCGCGCGCACGCTCGGGTGCACCCGCCCCTCGAAGTTGCGGTTCCCGCTCAGCACCGACGCCACCACCAGGTCGTCGGCCTTGATCGCCGCGTCGATCGACTCGGGCAGCGGGCCGGAGTTCCCGATGCACGTCGTGCACCCGTAGCCCACCGTGTGGAAGCCCAGCGCCTCCAGGTCCGCCGTCAGCCCGGCCGCGTTGTAATACTCCGTCACCACCTTGCTGCCCGGCGCGAGGCTGGTCTTGACCCACGGGCGGCGCGACAGCCCGTGCTCGCGCGCCTTGCGCGCCACCAGCCCCGCCGCGATCATCACGTCCGGGTTGCTCGTGTTCGTGCAACTGGTGATCGCCGCGATCACGACATCGCCGTGGAACAGCCGGAACGTGCGCCCGTTCAGGTGCACCGGCGTGCCCGCGCCGGCCTTCACGACCACCCCGCCCGACCCCGTGAGCCCGCCCGCGGGCGCGCCGGCCGTCGACGCCGCCACGGGCTCGGTGGGCGAGGGCATGTCCGCCGCGGGCATCGTCATCCCGGCCTGCTTCACCCGCCCCGACTCGCCCCCCTCGTCCGACCAGCGGTCCTGGTTCGTCAGCTCCGCCGACGTGGGCTTGCCGAAGACGTCCGTCAACTCCTTCAGCCACGTGCTCTTCATCTGGGTGAGCTGCACGCGGTCCTGGGGCCGGCGGGGCCCGGCCAGGCTCGGCTGCACCGTCGAGAGGTCGAGCTCGAGCACGTCCGTGAACTCCGGCTCGGGCGACTCGGGCGTCCAGAAGAGGCCCTGCGCCTTGCAGTACGCCTCGACGAGCGCCACGGTCTGCTCGTCGCGCCCCGTGAAGCGCATGTAGTCGAGCGTCGCCCGGTCAACCGGGAAGAACCCCATCGTCGCCCCGTACTCGGGCGCCATGTTCGCGATCGTCGCGCGGTCGGGCACGCTCATGCTCGCGAGCCCCTCGCCGAAGAACTCCACGAACTTGTCCACCACGCCCTTCGTCCGCAGCAGCTCCGTCACCGTCAGCACCAGGTCCGTAGCCGTCGCGCCCTCGGGCAGGCGCCCCTTCAGCCGGAACCCCACCACCTCGGGCGTCAGCATGTAGATCGGCTGGCCCAGCATCACCGCCTCGGCCTCGATCCCGCCCACGCCCCAGCCGACCACGCCCAGCCCGTTGATCATCGTGGTGTGGCTGTCGGTCCCCACGCACGAGTCGGGGTACGCCACCGGCGCGTCGGCGCTCGCCCCGCGCGCGTCGTGCCGCACCAGCACGCCCGTCGCGAGATACTCCAGGTTCACCTGGTGCACGATCCCCGTCGCCGGGGGCACGCAGGTGAAGTTGTTCAGGCTCTGCTGCCCCCACTTCAGGAACACGTACCGCTCCGTGTTCCGCTCGAACTCCCGCTCCGCGTTGATCGTCAGGGCCGTCGTCGACGCGTACGCGTCCACCTGCACGCTGTGGTCGATCACCAGGTCGCACTTGACCAGCGGGTTGATCAGCCTCGGATCGCCCCCCAGCGCCCGCATCGCGTCGCGCATCGCGGCCAGGTCCACCACGCACGGCACGCCGGTGAAGTCCTGCAGCACCACGCGCCCGGGCATGAACGGGATCTCGTCCTTCGCCGGGCTCTTCGCGTTCCAGTTCGCCAGCCCCACCACGTCGTCGTCCGTCACGATGAACCCGTCCACGTGGCGCAGCATCGCCTCGAGCATCACCTTGATCGAGTAGGGCAGCTTCTCCACGTGCCCGATCTTCTGGCGCGCCAGGGCGTGCAGGTCGTAGTACGTGTACGTCTTCCCCGCGACGTTCAGCGTCGTGCGGGCTCCGAACGGGTTGGCGGCGGTCGTCATCGGCGTGGTCCTTTCGTGCGGCACCCAAGTATCTCGTGCAGGTCGATCAAGTATCGACATCGCTGTGTCATGAATCAAAGCAATCGGAATCACAGAATCGATCACTTTTTGTGATGATACCGCACCCCGGGCAGGCGAAGGAACTGGCGCGAGGGCTCATGGCGCCGTGACGGGCGGCTGCGGACGGGGAGGGCGGGGACGGCGGCATCGGACCGCCGCGATGACGAGCGCGAGGCCGCCGGGAACAGCCGTGTCGGCGTGTCGTTGGTGTGCCGAGTGAAACTCCCCTCGTGGGGCGTCGGTATGCTCGCGTCGTGGACGACGCGTTGCCTACGTGTCCGCGCTGCGGCTACGACCTTTCGGCGGAGGTCGGGAAGTGGGGCGAGGCGTGCCCGCTGGCGGGGCGCTGCTGGGAGTGCGGGCTCGCGGTGGCGTGGGCGGACCTGCTCCGGGCCGACCGGCGTGTCCTGCCGAGGTTCGTCGAGCACGCCCAGCGCGTGGGCGTATTGGCCGCTGCGTGGCGGACGTGGTGGTGGGCGGTGCGTCCGTGGGTGTTCTGGTCGCGGGTGCGAATGGAGCACGAGCCCCGGGCGTGGCGGATGCTGGCGTGGGTGGTGCTGGTGGTGTGCGCCGCGTGGGCGGCGCACGGGGCGGCGTGGGCTGTGGTCCTCTGGTGGCAGCATGGGTGGGGGTGGCTGGTCACGAACGGGGAGAGCCTGAGCGGCTGGATGGCGCCGGTGGGGTCCATGGCGGTGAGTTGGACGCCGGGACGAAACACGTGGCTCGCGACATTCGTGCCGGCGTGGAAGCGGACGACGTTCGGGCAGGCGTACCTGCCCTTGCTGGCGATGAGCGTGGTGCTGGTGGTCATGATGCTGGTGCTGCCCCACACGCGCGCGCGAGCGAAGGTGCGCGGCGCGCATGTCGCGCGGGCGGGGGTGTATTCGCTGGCGTGGATGCTCCCGATGATGCTGCTGGGCCCGACGCTGCGCGCGTTGAGCCTGTGGCTGATCGGGAACGGGTTTGCAACGCCGCTCGTAACGACGGGGTGGCGCGGGTTCCTGCCGCTCTACCACTGGGGATACTGCTACCTGCTGCTCGGGGCGGGGTGGCTGGGCGTGTGGTGGTGGTGGGCGCTGGCGCGCGGGTGGAAGCTGGAATCGCCCGTGCGGGTCTGGGTCGCGGCGAACGTGGCGGGGTTGCTGGCGATGACGACCGTGCTGACGGTGGATGGGCAGTTTGCGTGGCTGCTGTCGAAGGTGTAGCCGGGGCTCTCACGGCGGCGGGGCGTGCGGGCCGATACGCTTGGCCGATGGCTACCGACCCGATCACCGATGCCGTGCTGGCGCTGCTCGAAACCCGCGACCCGGAGGTGGGCGCGCTGATCGCGCGCGAGGCGAACCGTCAGGCGACGACGATCGAGCTCATCGCGAGCGAGAACCACGTCTCGGGGCCGGTGATGCACGCGATGGGGACGTGCCTGACGAACAAGTACGCCGAGGGGTACCCGGGGGCGCGGTACTACGGCGGGTGCGAGTTCCACGACCGGATCGAGAGCCTGGCGCGCGAGCGCGCGTGCGCGATGTTCGGGGCGAAGTTCGCGAACGTGCAGCCGCACAGCGGGGCGCAGGCGAACCAGGCGGTGATGCAGGCGCTGATGGAGCCGGGCGACACGTTCGCGAGCCTGGTGCTGAAGGACGGCGGGCATCTCTCGCACGGGATGAAGATCAACTTCAGCGGGCGGTTCTTCAGGCCCGTCCACTACCCGCTGCACTACGCGAAGGACTACCCGGAGTTTGAGCGCATCGACTACGACGCGGTGCGGAAGGTGTGCCTGGAGGCGAAGCCGAAGATGCTGCTGTGCGGCTATTCGGCGTACCCGCGGGTGATTGATTTTGCGAAGTTCCGGGCGATCGCGGACGAGTGCGGGGCGCTGCTGATGGCGGACGTGGCGCACATCGCGGGGCTGATCGTGGGCGGGCAGCACCCGAGCCCGTTCCCGCACGCGCACGTGGTGACGACGACGACGCACAAGACGCTGCGCGGGCCGCGGGGCGGGCTGATCGTGTGCAACGACGAGGAGATCGCGAAGAAGATCGACAAGGCGGTGTTCCCGGGCGCGCAGGGCGGGCCGCTGATGCACGTGATCGCGGCGAAGGCGGTGGCGTTCGGGGAGTGCCTGAGGCCGGAGTTCCGGACGTACGCGGGGCGGGTGGTTTCGAACGCGCGGGCGCTGGCGGGTGCGCTGCGCGAGAAGGGGTTCCGCTGCACGACGGGCGGGACGGACAACCACCTGATGCTGGTGGACCTGCGGGCGCGGGACGAGCGGCTGACGGGGGCGGACGCGGAGGCGTGGCTGGAGCGGGCGGGGATCATCTGCAACAAGAACGGGATCCCGGATGATCCCAGGCCGCCGCGGGTGACGAGCGGGGTGCGCCTGGGCACGCCGGCGGTGACGACGCGCGGGCTGGGCGAGGCGGAGATGGTGCAGATCGCGGGGTGGATCGACCGCGTGCTGGCGGCGGGCGTGCAGGGCGAGACCTTGGAGCGCGAGGCGGCGCACGTGCGGACCGAGGTCGCGGGCCTGTGCGCGCGGTTCGCGCTGCCGGCGTAGGTGGCGGGATGGCCTGAAGGCCCGCCACGGAGTGGCGGGCTACCCGAGCGGGCTGCCCGAGCGGGCTGCCCGAGCGGGCTACACGCGGACCATGGCGGCGTACTGCTCGGCGCGGGCGTCGATCTCGGCGCGGGTGAGGTTGCGGAGGCGGTCGAGGCTGAAGGCCTCGATGGTGAAGCTCGCGATGACCGTGCCGTGCACGAGCGCGCGCCGGATGACATCGAAGGACGCGTTGGTTTGTCCGGCGGCGGCGAGGGAGCCCATGAGCCCGCCGGCGAAGGTGTCGCCGCAGCCGGTGGGGTCGACGACGTGCTCGGTGGGGAAGGCGGGGAGGGCGGCGACGCCGTCGCGGTGCACGAGGAGCGCGCCGTGCTCGCCCTTCTTGATGACGACGAAGCGCGGGCCCAGGGCGAGGATCTGGCGCCCGGCCGTCACGGTGTTTTTCTTGCCGGTGAGCAGCTCGGCCTCGTCGAAGTTCAGCACCAGGCCGTCCACGCGGGCGAGCAGCGAGAGCAGGTCGGCCTTGGCGGTGTGGATCCACAGGTCCATGGTGTCGGCGACGGTGAGCACGCGGCTGGGGAGCTGCTCGAGCATGCCGGCCTGCACGGTCGGGTGCGTGTTCGCGAGGAACACGAAGCGCGAATCGCGGAAGGCGCCCGGCACCGCGGGCGGGTGCTCGGCGAGCACGCCCAGCTCGGTGAAGAGCGTGTCGCGCCCGTTCATGTCGGGGTGGTACTTGCCCCCCCACGCGAACGTCCTGCTGCCCCGGCGGACCTCGAGCCCGGCGAGGTCGACGCCCCGGAAGTGCCCGAGCGCGCCCATGAAGTCGGGCGGGAAGTCGTCGCCGACGGCGGCGACGAGGCGGACGGGCGAGTAGAAGCTCGCCGCGGCGCAGAAGTACGTGCCCGAGCCCCCGAGCACGCGTTCGGCGTGCCCGTTGGGGGTGTACACGGTGTCGATGCCGATGGTGCCGGTGACGATGAGTGACATGCGAGCGGAGTGTAGGAGAGGGCTACTTCGCGCCGGGCGCGGGCCCTGGTGACGGTGTCGGCGCGGGTGCGGGTGCAGGCGTGGCTGCTTCGGGCGCGGGCGCCACCTCGAACGTGAGCGACGCCCACCGGCTGACCCAGTCGACGCCGGGCGCGGCGGGCTGATCGGCGCCGCCCGCTGCACGCGGGGTGCTCCGCTGCATCGAGACGCAGGTCAGCATGTACACGCCGGGGTGAACGATCGGCAGCGTCGCAACGCCCTTCGCATCGGTGCGGGAAGAGACGGGGTTGGTCGGATCGGCCTCGCGACGCAGCACGACCTTCGCGTGCGCCAGCGGCGCGTCGTCGCGCAGCACGCGGACGCCGAGGGACTGTCCCGGGCGCAGGGCGGCGGGATTGGCCAGCGGCATGATCTCGAACGCGGGCAGGCGGCGGGCGTCCCACGGGCCGTGCGTGACGTCCCCGACGACGACCAGGCTCTTGGCGTGGCGCGAGTACGCCTCGCGGGCGGGCGCTTCGGCTTCCCCGGCCTTGGTGCGCTCGTCGATCACGTGCTCGAGCCCTTCCTCGCGGAGGTACTCGTGGAACTTGGGCGCTTCGAGCGTGATGAACGCGTCGTGCCCCTCGTACGCGATGACGTGCAGGCCGGGCGACTTTGGTACGAACGAGCCCGCGGGGTCTTCGCCCTCGGGGGCGGCGATCGGCGCGGGCGGGCCGCCAGACGGCGGGCCAGACGACAGGCCGATGACGGTGAACGACTTGACGCGTGCGGCGGCGAAGGGCCGGGGATCGCCCTTCATCTCCATGCCGACAAAGAGGCGCACGTCGACTCGCTCACCGACACCCACGCGGAACGCGCCGGGGCGGATCCAGAAGTCGTGGGCGAGCGCGATCCCCGAGAGCACGAGGACAACGCCGACGATCGCGAGGCGGGAAAGTCGCATGCGGGCTCCGATCGGCGCGGGCGGAGGCGGCGGCAGGGAGGCCAATGCCGTGGAGTCCACTGCCGCGGAATCCAGTGCAGCGGAGTCCAGTGCCGCCGGTCAGACGCGCCGGCGCCGAGCATACGCGAGCGTGCCCGCGAGCAGCGCGAGCGAGGCGCCCGGAGCGGGGGCGACGACGCCGTCGATGCGCATGGTCATGGTCTGGTTCTGCACGATGTAGGTGCCCGCGGTGAGGCGCCGGGTGACGGCGCGGTTGGCGGGGTCGGACATCTGCGAGGCGTACCACGCGCCGAGGTAGCCGGGGCTGTTGGGGGCGAAGCCGAAGTAGTACCGCCCCTGGGGAAGGGTGACGTTGATGAACGGGATGGTGCTCAGCGACTGCGAGTTCTGGAAGAACGCGGTGCGCGTGCCGATGGGGTTCGCGAAGTCGGGCGTGGACGGCGCGAGTTCGGCGTAGAACGCGAGCGAAGCGCCCTGGTTGGCGGGGTCGGAGTCGCGCCCGCCGAAGAGGGTGACGGTGTCGATGATCCAGCCCTGCGGGTCGGTGACGGTGAAGGGCTGGAACGCGGCGAACCCGCCGAACTGGTCGGCCGTGCCGGCGATGGTGAGGCCGGTGGAGCCGGGCACGGTGCCGTAGTCGACGAGGACGGCGGCGTGGGCGGGAGCGGCGAGCAGCAACGCGGCGACAACGGTGCGCATGGAGTGTCTCCTTGGTTCAAGAAGAACGTGAGGGCGGATGCGCCGGTGGCAAGGACAATTCACGGGCTTTGCGCAGTTCCAACACGCCGGGCGGGCGGGGTTCGTCAGTCCTTGGCCCCGGCCTTTGCCCAACTGTCCTTGAGCGTGACCGTGCGGTTGAAGACCAGGGCCCCGGACGCCGACGTGCGGTCGACGCAGAAGTAGCCCAGACGCTCGAACTGGAACGTGTCACCCGGTGCGGCGGCGGCGAGCGCCGGGTCGACGTAGGCCCGCACGGTCTCGAGCGAGTGCGGGTTCAGGTCGTCGGCGTGGTTGCCGGTCCGCTCGCCCGGGTGCTCGGCGGTGAAGAGGCGGTCGAACAGGCGGACGGTGGCGGGCACGGCGTGTGCCGCCGACACCCAGTGGATCGTGCCCTTCACCTTGCGGGAGGGCTGCCCGTCGGGCCCCGGGGGGGCGTCCCCGCCGCGGGTCGCGGGGTCGTAGGTGCAGCGCACGCCGGTGACCTCGCCCGCGGCGTTCTTCTCCACGCCCGTGCACGTGACGAAGTACCCCCAGCGCAGGCGGACTTCCTGCCCGGGCGCGAGGCGGAAGAACTTCTTCGCGGGCGTCTCCATGAAGTCGTCACGCTCGATGTACAACTCGCCCGAGAACGGGACCCGGCGCTTGGCGCTCGGCACGCCCCGCGCGTCGTCCTCGGGGTTCACCACGTAGTCCATGTGCTCGACGTGCCCGGCGGGCCAGTTCTCGATCGTGAGGCGCAGCGGACGCAGCACGGCCATGGCGCGCGGCGCGGTGCGGTTCAGGTGGTCGCGCACGGCGTTCTCGAGCCGCCCGATGTCGATGAAGCTCTCGACCTTGGTGACGCCCACGTCCTCGCAGAAGTCGCGGATCGCTCGCGCCGGGATGCCCCGCCGGCGCAGGCCCGCGATCGTCGGCATGCGCGGGTCGTCCCAGCCTTCCACCACGTTGTCCTGCACCAGCTTCAGCAGGTTGCGCTTGCTCAGGATCGTGTACGTGGGGCGCAGCTTGGCGAACTCGATCTGCTGGGCGTGGTGGATGGGCGGAGCGCCGCGGGCGGCCCGGGCCGCGTTGATCGAGTCGATGTACCAGTCGTACAGCGGGCGGTGATCCTCGAACTCCAGCGTGCAGATGGAGTGCGTGATGCCCTCGATCGAGTCCTCCAGCCCGTGCGCCCAGTCGTACATGGGGTAGATGCACCAGGCGTCGCCCGTGTTGTGGTGGTGCTCGTGCAGGATGCGGTACATCACCGGGTCGCGCAGGTTGAAGTTCGGGCTCGCGAGGTCGATCTTCGCACGGAGGGTCATGCTCCCGTCGGGGTGCGTGCCGGCACGCATCTCGGCGAACAGACGCAGGCTCTCCTCGGCGGGGCGATCGCGGAACGGGCTGGTCGCGGGCACGCCCACCGAGCCCCGGCGCTTGCTGACCTCCTCGGCCGAGAGCTCGCAGACGTAGGCCTTGCCCGCGCGGATGAGTTCGACGGCGTGCTCGTACATCCGCTCGAAGTAGTCGCTGGCGAAGAAGAGCCCGCCGGCGTGCGGGCCCGCGTCGTACGAGCCCGCGTCGAACGCGGACGTGAGCCAGCGGACGTCGTCCTGGATGCTGCGGACGTACTCGACCTCTTCCTTGGCGGGGTTCGTGTCGTCGAAGCGGAGGTTGAAGTGCCCCCGGTACTTCTGCGCGAGCCCGAAGTTGAGGCAGATGCTCTTGGCGTGCCCCATGTGGAGATACCCGTTGGGCTCGGGGGGAAAGCGGGTGTGGACCTTGGGCGTGCCGTCGGCGTGGGCGCCCCAGGCGCGGGCGGCGTTGTCGGCGGCGATGATCCCGTCGATGAAGTGGGGGGGTCGGTCGGTGGCTGAGTGGGGCGTGGGCGCGGGGGGCTCCGTCATGGCCGGAGAGGGTAGCGCGAGCCGGGCGAAGGCCGGGACGCGTGTATCGGGCGTGCGCCGGGGCGAGGAGCGCCGCGCGTCCGGGCTGTGCCGCGTGCGCAGGGGGTGATCGCGCCGTCATCGCGGGGGCGTGCCGGGGATCGGCCGGGGGGAAGGCCGATGCGTCTGCCGTTCTCTCCAGCGACGGAGGTGCGGGCATGGTGCGCGGAGTTCTGGGGGCCCTGGCCGGTGCGGGCGGCGGGGCGGCGGCGTGGGCGGCTGTGTCGTACTTCTTCGGGCTGGAAGCGGGGCTTCTGGCGTGGGGCCTGGGCATCCTCGCGGGCATCGGCATGGCCTGGGGCACCGAGGGCAAGGGCTCGCGGGGCGCGGGCGTGATGGCGGCCCTGGTCGCGGTGCTGGGCATCTTCGTCGGCAAGTTCGTCGGCGCGCATTTCATCGCGCAGGACTGGGCGCGCGAGATGACGTCCGCGATGGGGGAGGACTCGGGCCAGTTTGCGCTGCGCTTGCAGGTGGCGCAGGAGATGGAAGACGCCGGGCAGTACATGTCCGACGCGGAGGACGGGGAGATCTTCCCGCCCGAGGTCATCGCCGAGGCCGATCGGCGCTGGCGGAGCCTCTCGCCCGACGAGCAGGCCGCCCTGTCGGCGGAACAGCAGCCCGCCGCCGAGACGATGGAGAGCGGCGTCTCGATCGTCGCCACCGTGATCGTCTTCATTCTCAGTTTCGGCTTCTTCGACATCCTCTGGATCACGTTCGCCGTCGGCTCGGCGTACCGCTTGGGACGCATGAACTCCGCGGAGCGCGAGCACGCGGCCCAGATGGCGGCGGGCGGGGTCGATCTCGGCTCCAGCGGGCTGCCCGGCCTGGGGCCGCCCGTCCCCGAGCGGATGCATGTTCCCGCCGCACGACCCGAAGGCGCCGTCAGCGGGCCGCTCGCACGCGCCGAGGAGCGACCTGTCTCGCGCCACGTCCCGCGCTCGATCAAGGTCGAGGGCTTCACCGCGACCGGGCCCGTCGACACCGGCGAGACGGACGTCGGGGCACGCGGCTCGGATCGGCAGGCGGCGTAGCGGCCTCGGGCGCGGCCTACGCCTCCGTGCGTCCGGCGATGGCCACCACCCAGTCGTCGGCGCCGTCGGCGGTGAGTTCCGCGGGCGATCGCACCGGCCTGGCCGGCTGGTGCGGCGCGACGTTCAGGTCCTTGTAGACGTCGACCGAGACGAAGCCGGCTTCGAGCATCGCCTCGCGGATCTCGTGGACGCTCCACAGCCGCCAGCGGTACGTGAAGGCCCGGGGCAGTTCGCGGACGATCTCGCCGTCGACCTCGAACTGGAACGAGATGGAGTTCTCGACGATCCCCGTGATCGGGTCGGCGGACTCGTGCACCCAGATGTAGTGGATGATCCCGTGCCGTCGCGCCGGCTGCGTGCGCCGGAGCATCCCGGGCTTGTACGCCGACGCCCCGCCGTAGGTGTCGCACACGAACACCCCGCCCCCCAGCCCGGCGTTGCCCAGCGCCAGGCGCCGGCGCGAGGCCCGCAGGTACGCCAGCAGGTCGGCCCGACGGTGGATGTACCCGAGCGAGAAGTTGCCCACGAACACGATGTCGCACCCGTCGGTGGTCTCGATCTGCGTGTGGACGGCGTCGGCGCGGCGGAACTCGATGGCGTCTTCGACACCGGCCGCCCGCGCGCCGTCGGCCGCCCGGGCCAGCGCGTCGGCGTCGACGTCGACCCCGGTCGCGCGCCAGACTTCGCCGGCCTTGAGCCCTTCGAGGATCCAGCGGCGGGAGAGCGCCGCCGAGCCGCAGAAGTCCTCGCGCAGCACCGTCGCGCGTTGCCCGTGGACGGCGCGCAAGAACGTCACCAGGGTGCCCGGTGACTGGACGCACAACTCGTAACACTCGAACGGATCGGGCGCCACGGGGCCAATTTCTACGCACCGTCCCGTCGGATGTCTGCGCCATACCGGGCAGACAGCGGGCGGCTAGTCCTCGTCGGCGGCCCCGGGCTGGTCTTCGTGCTCGTCCTCGTCTTCGGCGCCCCCGAAGGTGAGGCCCAGGGCCGGCAGGCCCGTGCCGTGGGCGCCCGCGAGGGCCTCGGGGTACGGGGCGTGCTCGCCCTTGGCGTCGTGCCACAGGATGCGGTTGAGCGTGTCCTCGTCGCAGGCGTCGGGCTTGCCGAGCTCGAGGCGGGCGCTGATCTCGGCGAACTCGCGCATCCGGGGCGAGAGGGTGGCCTTCTTGGGGTTCATCTCGCAGAGCGGGACGGTGTTCTCGCGCACGCGGTAGGGCGCGAGGTCGGCGACGGGCACGAAGCAGTCGGTCATGACGTTCGACGCCGCCACGAGCTGGTTCGCCGGCGCCAGGCCCAGGATGCGCTGGATCGTGTGGTACACCGACGACTGGTTGTAGAAGGTGCTGATGACCTTGCCCTGCTGGCGCGAGTACGGGCTGACGACCAGGCAGAGCGAGCGGTGCCCGTCGACGTGGTCGAACCCGTCCTGCGGGTCGTCCTCGTTGATGAAGATCGCCATCGCGGGCCAGAAGCGCGACTTCGAGAGCCCCTCGACGATCCGCCCCATCGCGAGGTCGTTGTCGGCGACGAGCGAGCGCGGGGTGGGGTTGCCCTCGCCCGTGCCCGACGTGTGGTCGTTGGGCAGGTAGATGAACACGAGGTTGGGGAACATGCCCTTCTTCTCGAACTCGGCGAGCTCGGTCAGGAAGATCTCGGCGCGGTAGACGTCGGGGATGTCCATGTTCCAGCCGGGATAGTCCGGGTGCGAGTACGTGCGGAGGTTCGCGATGCCGATGTTGTGCTCGATGCGGATCTTGCCGGTCTTCTCCTGCCAGTCCTTGTAGAAGACGTCGTACCCGACGTCGGGCTTCTCGTTGGCGTAGTCGAACTCGCCGTAGTTGCGGAACGAGAGCCCCGCCGCGAGCACGTGGTCCCACAGGAACCCCGACGAGGAGTACGTGAGCGGGTCGTCGCCGAAGGTGTACGAGCGGGTGAACCCGCCGAAGGAGCGTTCGAGGTACGGGGTGACGTTGCCCTCGGTCGCCCAGGAGTGCCCGTCGGCGGAGAGCACGCCGTTGCAGTAGTAGTTGTCGAGCAGCACGAACTCGTCGGCGAGCGCGTGGTGGTTGGGGGTCACGGTGCGCCCGTAGATGCACAGGCTCGGCTCGCTGTTGCCCCGCCCGATGGCGCCGAAGACCTGGTCGTACGTGCGGTTCTCCTTGAGGATGTACACGCAGTGTTGGATCGGGCTGGGGTCGCCCACGCGGGCGGGCACCGGCGCGGGCGGGGTCTCCGCCGCGTTCGCGGCCCGCTGCTGCGCCAGCAGCGCCTGGGGCACCAGCGCGTCGGCCTTCACCTGGTCGGTCATGCTCGCCAGGGCGTCCGCGTCGGGCAGCGAGACCCGCTGCACCGACCCGCGGTGGTTGTGGCTGTTCAGCCCGTTGCGGTTCTTCTGCTGCGTGCGCGAGCCCACGCCCTTCACGTTCCCCACCACCAGGTGCCGCTCGTGCACCGCCAGGTTGCCGGGGAACCAGCCCGTCGGGATGAACCCGCGCACGCCGAGCGACGCGCCGTCGATCACGGCGACGGCGTTGTTGCCCCCCAGCGCCACCAGCACCGTGGCGCCGTCGTCCGCCAGCGCCACGCCGTGCGGCATGCTGCCGAAGGGCAGCGACGCGTCGGGCTTCACGTTCACCGTGTGCGCGACGGTGCGGGCCTTCGTGTCGATCACGCTCAGCGTGTCGTCGTTCGCGTTCGCGACGTAGACCCGCCCCGCGTCGGGCGACATGGCGATCGCGCAGGGCGAGCGGCCCGTGTCGATGAACGTGCCCATCTCGCCCTTCGCGAGCGACACCACCGCGACGCCCCCGCCCGAGGCGATGCCCCGCGCGTCGACCGCCACGGGCGTGCCCGCGCTGGGGGCGGTCGCCTGCCCCTCGGCAGGCCGCCGCCCGCCCCAGCACGTGACATACGCCTCGGAAGCGTCGGGCGTCAGCACCACGCCGTACGGCGCGACGCCGACCGGGATCTCGCGCTCGACGCGCCCGGTGGTCAGGTCCACCTCGGCCAGGGTGTTGTTGACCGAGAGGCAGACGTAGGCCTTGGCGTCGGAAGGGCCCAGCGCGATCCCGCACGGGAAGCTGCTGCCCTTGCCCCCGGGCCCGGGGAGCTTGATGCGCCGGGCGACCTTGTACGTCCCGTCGTCGGCGCGGGTGAGTTCGACGAGTTCGTCCTTGGCGGTGGTGGTGTAGACCGCGGCGTCGGACGCGCGGACGGCGAGGCCCACCATCGACGCCCCGCCGCACGAGATGTTCTGGAGTTCCTTCCACGTGGCGGCGTCGAGCACGAGGACCCCGCCGTTGTGCTTGGCGAAGACGCGCGAGCCGTCGGGCGAGAAGGCGACGTCGACCGGGCGGGCCGCGAACTCGACGGTGTCGCCCGCGGGACGGACGAGCTGGTTGGTGGGGACGATGGTGCCCCCGCCGGCGGCCGGGCCGACCAGCGTCTGCGCGAGGGCGGCGGACGCGGCGAGACACGTGGCGACGACGGCGACGCGGACGGGGAACGGGCGGGTGCGGGTCATGGAGGGGCTCCGAAAGGCGCATTGTGCCGCGGCGCGGTGCGTCGTGCAGGCGGCGGGCGTCGCCTTTGCGAGAAAGTTGTGTGAAGGACGGTGCGCCCTGCGCGTGATTTGACAGGCGGGGCGCGGGGCGGGCAGCATGGCGCCGGGCGCAGGGGACACGCACATGGCACGGCACTGGATCATCACCAACCGCGAGGTGGGGCGCAAGCGCGAGAACGGGCATTTCGTGGAGCGCGTGACCGACGACCGGCGCGAGCCGCTGCCGGTCTTCCGCATCGGCCAGCTCGACCTGTCGACCGGCGCGACGCCGACGATCGACGAGATGCACCGCGCGGTGGAACTGGTCGAGGACGACTTCGTGCAGGGGTACGACGCGCTGGCGCCCGACGAGAACCCCGAGCGGCTCGCCGGCAGCGCCCGCCTGTTCCTGTCGCTGTATCAGCAGATGACCGCGCCGGCGGACCCCAAGAAGGGCGACACTCTGTTCTTCCTGCACGGGTTCAACTACTCGTGGGAGGACGCGCTCGAGCACCTGCTGCGCCTGCACCGGGTGTACGTCGAGCCCCCGGAGAGCCCGATCGGGCAGATCCTGTACTTCACCTGGCCCAGCTACGGCAGTTCGTTCCGCTACCCGTCGGACCAGAAGATCGCGCAGCCCAGCGGCACGCTGCTCGGGCGCGTCTTCGGCAAGGCGGTGCGGTTCTACCAGGATTTCTTCCGCCCGCGCGACGGGCAGCCGGCGTTCTGCGGGCGCAAGATCCACTTCGCCGCCCACTCGATGGGCAACCAGGTCGCGCAGGAGTTCATCCGCTCGATCTGGGACTACGAGTACCTGCGCATGCCCATGTTCGGCGAGGTGCTGCTGCTCAACGCGGACCTCGAGTGGACCGGGCTCGAGAAGGACCGACCGCTGCACGACCTGCCCGAGTACTGCACGCGCATCCACGTCTACAACCACACCGGCGACAACGCGCTGGGCGTGTCGGAATCAACGAAGAACGACGGGAAGCGCCTGGGCAAGTACGGCCCGCGCGACATCGACGCCACGCCGCCCCGCCTGGTCGTCGCCGATTGCTCGTCGCTCGACGGGAGCGTGACGCTGACGCCCGGGGGCGACCCCGACCAGTGGGCGGCGGTGCAGGCGCTCGCGCGAGCCGATGGCAGGCCGTTTCTCGCGACCGCCGAGCGGATCACGCGTCTCGTGGGCTCGCGCGAGCGGCTGTTTGACCACTGGGGGTACCTGCACCGCCCGGAGGTCGTCGCGGACATCTACAAGGTGCTGCGGGGCGTGTCGTCGTCGCACATCTCCACGCGCGAGCAGATGCGTGACCGGCTCTTCCGCCTGAAGCCCATCGCGAGGTAGGGGGGAATCTCGTGCTTCGGTCACGCGATCGTCGCGAGGCAGCGGTCGAGGCGCGCGAGCGCCGAGGCGCGCCCAAGAATCGCCAGCGTCTCGCCGATGCCGGGCGTCACCGGCACGCCGGCGACCGCGACCCGGATCGCCTGCGCGATGGGCCCGGGGTTGGCCAGGCCGTGTTCGGCGACCAACGCCTGGACGATCGCGTCGACCGCCGCGGGCTCGAGGGCGCCGGCGGCGGGCAGGGCCGCCAGACGCTCGCGGAACTCGCGCACGAGCGCGAGCCCGCGTGCGGCGTCGGCTTTCAGGTGCTTCTCGACCGCCGCGGCGTCGAACCCGTACCCGTCGTCGGCGATCATCGCGAAGCGTGACGACGCGACGGCGTCGCGGAAGGTCTTGGCGCGGGGCTTCACGGTGCGCGCCAGCAGCGCGAACGACACGCGGTCGCGCGCGAGCCGCGCGTGTGCGGCGGGATCACACTCGGCGAGCCACGCGCCCCAGCGGCGGGCGAACTCGTCGTCGGGCAACGCCGCCAGATAGGTCGCGTTGAACGACAGCAGCTTGGCGCGATCGAACTTGGCGTTCGTGCGCCCGATGCGCTCCAGCGAGAAGTTCGCCGCGAGGAACGCGAGGTCGAACTTCTCGAGGTCCTTCCCGTCGGGCGTCTTGAGCCCGGGGTTCCAGCCGAGGAGCGCCAGGAAGTTGCAGATGGCCTCGGGCGCGTAGCCGGCCTCGCGGAAGTCGGCGACCTCGATCTCCGGGAGCGCCACGCCCAGGCGCTTGCCGATCCGCTCGGCGATGTCGAGCGCGTCGTTCGCCGCGTCGGCGAAGTCGCGCAGCAGGGCGGCGTCCACGCCGATCTCGGCGCCGAGCGCGTCCAGGGACGGGACGGCGTTCTTGGCGAGCGCGTCCTTCAGGGCCTTGCGGGCCGCCTTCGCCTTGTCGCGCTTGCTCATCTTCGAGCCGTCGGCGTTGAAGATGAGCGGCAGATGCGCGTAGGCCGGCGCGGGGTAGCCAAGCGCCCGCTGGAGCGCGACGTGGCGGGGCGTGTTCGCCAGGTGCTCCTGGGCGCGCAGGACGTGCGTGACGCCCATCGCGTGGTCGTCGACGACGACCGCGAAGTGGTACGTGGGCAGGCCGTCGCCCTTGCGCAGCACGAAGTCGTCGAGCTCGCCCGGCGCGATCCGCACGTCGCCGAGCACCTGGTCGTGCACCACGATCTCCTCGTGCGGGGCCGCGAACCGCACGACGTGCGACTCGCCGTTGCAGGCCCTCGCCCAGCGGGCTTCGAGCGCGTCGTTGAACACGCCGTACGCGATCTCCGCGGGCCTGGCGTAGCGGTAGGTCTGCTTGGCGGCGACGGCGGCCTTGCGCTGGGCCTCGATCTCGTCGCCCCGCTCGAACGCCGGGTACGCGCGCCCGGCGCGCACGAGCTGCTCGATGGCGCGGTTGTAGATGGCGGTGCGCCGGGCCTGGAAGTACCCGCCCTCGATGGCGCGGGCGTTCGCCCCGACGACGCGCCCGTCGGGCAGCGGGAGCGCCGGGCCGTCGTCCCATTCCAGCCCCAGCCAGGCGAGGTCTTCCATGATGCCCCGGGCGGATTCATCGCTGGACCGGGCGGCGTCGGTGTCCTCGATGCGGAGCATGAACCGCCCGCCCGCGCGCTTCGCGAACGCCCAGCAGAACATGGCGGTGCGGGCGCCGCCCACGTGCAGGTGCCCGGTCGGGCTGGGGGCGAAACGGGTGACGACGCCGGAGGGCGGTGCGGAACTCATGGGAGGGGAGCGTACTCGCGCCGGGTGCGCCCGCGCCGGGTGCGCCCCCCGCCGCCCGGGCCCGCGATGCGGCGGGGCGGTGTTCGCGCTCTGCCCGGTGTCGGGCGGGCCCTCGCGACGCTTCGATCTCGCCACGGGGCAACACATCCTTTACACTTGCGCAGGCCCGGGGCAGGGCGTGCCGTCTCCGGGCGCAACTTCCACATCTCGCCACCGGCGGAGGAACATCCCATGCCCACCCGATCTCCGGTCGACATCCGCAACGTCGTTCTGTGCGGCGGGGGCGGCAGCGGCAAGACGTCCCTGGCCGAACGCCTGCTCTTCGCCTCGGGCGCCACCCGGCGGCTGGGCACCATCCCCGAGGGCAACACGGTCAGCGACTTCACCGACGAGGAGAAGCATCACAAGCACTCGCTGCACCCGGCGCTCCTGCACTTCGAGTACGAGGGGCACCTGGTGAACCTCATCGACACCCCGGGCCTGGGCGATTTCATCGGGCACGCCATCGCGTGCTTCCCGGCGTGCGAGACCGTCGCGGTCGTCGTCGACCCCGCCAAGGGCATCGACAGCGTGATGCGCCGGCTGATGGGCGTGGCGGAGGAACGCCGCATCCCCCGGATGATCGTCGTGAACAAGATCGACGAGACCTCGCCCGAACGCCTGGAGGAACTGGTCGACCAGCTCCGCGCCACGTTCGGGGGCGTCTGCCTGCCGATCAACGTTCCCACGGCGGGCGGCACGAAGGTCATCAACGTCTTCGAGCACGACGGGGGCGACAGCGCGGGCGATCAGACGGACTTCTCCTCGGTGCACGAGGCGCACAAGCGGATCGTCGAGCAGGTCATCGAGGTCGACGACGAGCTGACCATGCAGTACCTGGAGGTGGGCGACGGGAAGTTCGACCCCGAGAAACTGCACGCCGCGTTCGAGAAAGCGCTCGAGGAGGCGCACCTCATCCCGATCTGCTTTGTGTCGGCGAAGACCGGCGCGGGCGTGGACGACCTCATGCACGTCTTCGCCAGCCTGTGCCCCAGCCCGCTCGAGGTGATCCCGCCCGAGTTCGTGACGCGCCAGCCCGACGGCACGGACGCGGACTGGCGGGCCCAGCCCGACCCGAACGCGAAGGTGCTGGCGCACGTCTTCCGCGTGAGCAACGACCCGTTCCTGGGCAAGATCGGTGTCTTCCGGGTGTGGCAGGGGACCGTGAAGTCCAAGGCCGATCTCATCATCGACGACCACAAGAAGCCGATCCGCATCGGGCACCTGTTCCTCATGCAGGGCAAGGAGCACGTGGAGGTGCACGAGGTGGGGCCCGGCGCGATCGCGGCGGCGGCCAAGATCGACGAGCTGCGCTTCAACAGCGTGCTGCACGACAGCCACGAGCTCGACAGCGTGCATCTGCGGCCGCTGCCCCTGCCCAAGCCCATGTTCGGGCTGGCGGTGGAGCTCAAGAACCACGCGGACGAGACGAAGTTCTCGAACGCGGCCCACAAACTCATGGCCGAGGACCCGTGCTTCCACGTCGAGCGGATCGCGGCGACGCACCAGACGGTGATGCGGGGATTGGGCGATCTGCACCTGCGCGTGATCATCGAGCGGTTCAAGGCGATGGGCATCGAGCTCGTCACGACGACGCCGAAGGTCGCGTACAAGGAGACCATCACGGCGCAGGCCGAGGGACACCATCGGCACAAGAAGCAGACGGGCGGGGCCGGGCAGTTCGGCGAGGTCTACCTGCGGGTCGAGCCGCTGGCGCCCGACCACCCGACGGGGTTCGAGTTCGTCGACGACACGGTGGGGGGCTCGATCCCGCGCCAGTTCATGCCGGCGGTGGAGAAGGGCGTGCGCCAGACGCTGACCGACGGCGCGATCGCGGGGTACCCGATGACGGGCATCTGCGTGCGGGTGTACGACGGGAAGTACCACGCGGTGGACAGCAAGGAAATCGCGTTCATGACCGCGGGCAAGCGCGCCTTCATCGACGCGGTGCAGAAGGCTCGCCCCGTGCTCATGGAGCCGTACGTGAACCTCGAGATCAGCGCCCCCGCCCGGTACATGGGCGACATCGCCGGGCACCTGTCCACCAAGCGGGGCAGGGTCCAGAGCAGCGAGGTCGTCGCGGGCGACGTGTGCGTCGTGCGGGCCCAGGCCCCGCTGGGCGAACTGCAGAACTACAGCAACGAACTCAAGAGCATGACCGGCGGCGCCGGGTCGTTCGCCATGGACTACAGCCACGACGAACGCACGCCCCCCCAGGTGCAGCAGGCCGTCGTCGCGGCGTACAAGCCCCGGCACGACGAGGAATAGCCCCGCCGCGCTTATCGGGTGCGCCGGCCGCTCGGCGCACGTCCGGTCACGCGCGCCCGTGTCTCTCCGCCGGTGCTTCGGGTTGCCAGACGCGCACGCGCGTCTACAGTCTCCCCGCGACGCATGGACGCTTCCGCCACCCCAGCCCCGCTTCCGTTTGGCTCGCCCCGCGCCCCCGCGGCCCGGGCGGCGTCGCCGCACACGCCCCAGGCGCACGCCCCGGCCGGCTCGATCGGCGCTCGCGCCGCGGTGGTGCAGGACACCGTCGACCTCGCGAACGCGCCCGTCGCCGGGCGCGCCCGCGCGGTGCGCGAGAAAGTCGCCCCGCTGCTCGCGGCCCGGGTGCAGCCCGGCGTGAGTTTCGGGGGCGGGCCCCGAGCGCCCGAAGCCCCGCTGGCGCTCTACACCAGGCCGGCCGACGCCAACGCCGCCGCCCTCCGCCACGCCGCGAACGCCCGCGTGCACGCCGGCTCGAACCTCGACGTCACGGCGTAGTCGCCGCCGACTCGCCCGGCTCGTCCGTGTGGTCCGTGTCGGGCGAGAGCCACACCACCGCGCCCAGCGACGCAGCGGCAACGATCACCCACAAGACCGCGGCCTGCGCGCCCGCCCGCCAGCCGACGCTCCGCAACGCCGCCCGCGAGAGCCCCGCGCCGATCAAAAAGAGCGCCGCCTGGAACCCCACGCCCGAGACGCTCTTGACCTCCGACTCGATCGACGCGAGCGCCGGCACGAATGTCCGCACCGCGCTCGCCGCCACGAACAGCAGGATGAACCACGGGAAGGGTGACTTGGGGTTGCCCGGGGCGCCGTCGCGCAGCAGGCGTCCGGCGACGAGCGCGATGGGGAAGATCCAGACGACGCGCGTGAGTTTGACGATGTTCGCGGTGTCGAGCGCCGCCGGGCCGTACGACTTCGCCGCCCCGCCGACGGACGCGATGTCGTGCAGCGCTACGCCCGCCCACGCGCCGAACTGCACCTCGCTCAGGCCCAGCGCGTGCCCGATCGGGGGCAGCGTCCAGAGCCCGACCGCGTTGAGGATGAACACGGCGCCGGTCGCGACGGCCATGGACGACGAACTGGCGCCGATCGCCGAGCCGACCGCCGCGATCGCCGACCCGCCGCAGATCGCCGTGCCCGACGAGACCAGCACCGAGACCTGCGTCCCGCTGCGGAGCAGGCGTCCCAGCGCGAGCCCGAGCGCGAGCGTGCCGAGGATGGTGCCCACGGCGAGCGCGAAACCGTCCGCCGCGCCGCGTGCCAGTTCGCCCAGGTCCAGGCGCAGCCCCAGCAGCACGACACACGCCTGGATGAGGTGCTTCGAGACGATCTTGCCCTCGCGGGCGAACGCCGTCCAGCCGAGCAGTGCGAGCGCGATGCCGGCGACGAGGGCGAGGTCGGTGCGCCCCCACGGGCCCGCGACGCCGATCAGCGTCGCGATGAACACGATCCGCGTGGCGAGCGATGGTGCCGGGGAACTCTGCGGCCCGAGCGGCGCTCCGGCGCGGACGGGCGCGGCGTTCGCAACGTCAGCGCCCGCCCGGTCGGTGCTCGCGGGTGCGGGGCGTTCGCCCGGGATTGCGGGGGGTTCCGGCACGGGCCGCTACTCTACAGGCGTCGCGCCCCGTGCGACGGGCCCGGCGACAGACCGAGCGAGAGGACGTGCGGCGGACCTTCGGACAGGGCCACCGACCGCCGTCGCCGCAGGTTCCCCGGCTTCGGAGATTCCCCGCGTCATGAAACTCCCTGCCCCCTCGCCGCTGTTCGAGCATTGGTCGCTCTCGCCCGAGCGGGTCTTTCTGAACCACGGCTCGTTCGGCGCGACTCCCCGCGTGGTGCAGCAGGCGCAGGCCCGCCTGCGCGCCGAGCTCGAGGACGAGCCCGTCCGGTTCTTTGTCGAGCGCCACTGGGGCGAGATGGACCGCGCCCGGGCGGCCCTCGCGTCGTTCGTCCGCTGCCGGCCGGACGACCTCGCGCTCATCCCCAACGCGTCGATCGGGGTCGCGACGGTGCTGGCGAACCTGCGTCTCTCGCCCGGCGACGAGATCCTGATCAACGCGCACGAGTACCCCGCGTGCCAGAACGCCGTCCGGCACGCCGGGGCGAAGGCCGGGGCCCGCGTCACGCTCGCCGACGTGCCCTTCCCGATCCGCGACCCCGCGCAGGTCGTGGACGCGTACCTGCGCGCCCGCACGCCCCGCACGCGCCTCGCGCTCGTCAGCCATGTCACGAGCCCCACCGGGCTCGTGCTGCCGGTGGAGCAGGTGGTGCCCGCGCTGCAGGAACACGGCGTCGACGTGCTCGTGGACGGCGCCCACGCGCCGGGCATGGTGGCGTCGCTCGACCTGGGGACGCTCCGCCCCGCGTACTACACCGCCAACTGCCACAAGTGGATCTGCTCGCCCAAGGGCTCGGCGATGCTGTACGTGCGGGACGATCGACGCGAGGGGTTCCGCCCGCTGGCGCTGTCCAATAACGCGGAGAAGCCCCGTGCCGACCGCTCGGTGTTCCACACCGAGTTCGACTACGTGGGCACGCAGGACTACACGGGTGTCTACTGCATCGCCGACGCCCTCGAGGCCGTCCCGCGCATCAGCGCCGACTGGCCCGTGCACATGGCCCGGAACCGGGCGCTGTGCCTGGAGGCCCGGGCGATGCTGTGCCGCGCGTGGGGCGTGGAGCCACCGGCCCCGGAATCGATGATCGGGTCGATCGCGACGATCATCCTGCCGGCGCACGATCCCGATCGCCGGGCGCGCCTCGCCGCCCGCCCCACCCGGTATCACGACGCCCTGCAAGACGCCCTGCTCGGGCGGCACGGGATCCAGGTGCCGGTCTGGGGGCTCGGCGGCGGGACGGACCGATTCCTGCGGATCAGCGCCCAGGCGTACAACAGCGCGGCCCAGTACGAGTACCTCGCCCACGCCGTGCGCGAGGAACTCGCCCGCGAACGGGAACTGTGACCCCGCGCCGTGCGGATTCCGGAAGGGGTGGGCAGGGCCCGCCGCTCGTGGTACCGTGTGCCGGGAGGCCGCTATGACGCAGGCAGACGCCGGTGTTGCTCCGTCGATGTGCCGCTGTTCGCACGGCGGGGAGACGTACGCCAAGCTCGGGGCGCTGGTGGAGTATCTCGATTCGCTCCGCGGGCGTGCCGACCTGGGCGTGCTGACGACGCTGCTGCAGGGCCTGGACGTCGGACGGCGCGACATCGCGCCGTCGTGCCTGTTCGGGCAGAAGGGGTACAAGCGCAACACGATCCGCAAGACCGAGTGGTACGAGCTGCTCGCGCTCTGCTGGCGTTCGGGAGATCGCACGCCGATCCACGACCACAAGGGCGTGTCGTGCGCCTTCCGCGTGGTCGAGGGCGTGGGCACCGAGATCCGCTTCGCGCCCACGCCCTCCGGGCTCATCTGCCCGGTGGAGACGATCGAGATGCGTCCGGGCTACGTCTGTGCCGCGGCCGACGCGGACATCCACGAGGTCGCCAACATGCAGGCCCCGGGGGAAGACCTGATCACGCTGCACATCTACTCGCCCCCGATCAAGCGCATGAACGTGTACGAGTTCACGCAGCCGGTGCCCGACACCTGCCGCGAGCAGTACGCCGACGCGACCGACGACATGCCCTGCTAGCGCGCGGGCGAGACTGGGGCGGCGCCCGCGCGCATGCCGATAGCACTACGCTCGTCCGGCGCCGCCGGCGGCGTCCGCCACACCCCCCCGGGCCACCCGCAATGACCCCTCCGCACCTCACGGTCCTGAGCGACGCCCCGTCGCCCGAGCGTCCCGCCACGCCGCCCCGCTGGCTGCTGGACCCGTCGCTCACGTTCCTCAACCACGGGTCGTACGGCGCGCTGCTCGAGCCGGTCGCGCGCGCCCAGGCCGCGTACCGCGAACGCATGGAACGCGACCCGGTGCGGTTCTTCAAGGTCGACCTCGAGGGGCTGCTCGACGGCGTGCGCGAATCGCTGGGCGCGTTCCTCAACTGCCGCCCGACCGACCTCGCGCTGCTGCCCAACGCGACCGTCGCGCTGTGCACCATCCTGCACGCGGCCGACCTTCGCGCGGGGGACGAGGTCGTCATCACCGACCACGAGTACCAGTCGCTGCTGAACGAACTGGACCGCCTGCGCGAGGAGCGGGGCGTGCGGGTCGTGCAGGCCGCGATCCCGTTCCCGGGCACGACGCCCCGGGCCGTGGTGGAGGCGGTGTGCGGGGCGATCACCCCCCGGACGCGCCTGGTGTTCGTGAGCCACGTGACGTCGGGCAGCGCGCTGGTGCTGCCGGTCAAGGCGATCGTGGACGAGTGCAACCGGCGGGGCGTGGACGTGGTGGTCGACGGCGCGCACGCGCCCGGCCAGGTGCCCGTCGACGTGCGCGGGCTCGCGCCGACGTACTACGTCGGCAGCGGGCACAAGTGGCTGTCGGCTCCGAAGGGCTCGGCCTTCGTCTACGTGCGCCCGGACCGCCAGGCGCGGTTCCGCCCGCTCGCGCTCTCGAGCCGCGCCCATAAGGTGCGCCCCGACCGATCCCGCTTCCTGCGCGACTTCGACTACTTCGGCACGACCGACTACAGCGCGCTGCTCTCGATCCCGCAGGCGCTGGAATCGATGGGGCGGCTTCTCCCGGGCGGATGGCCGGCGCTGATGCACGCCAATCGCACGCGCCTGCTGCAGGCCCGCACGCGCCTGTGCGCCGCCCTGGGCATCGACGAGCCCGCCCCCGCGTCGATGGTGGGGTGCATGGCCTCGCTCCCGCTGCCGGAGCCCGCGGCCGACGCGGCGGGGCGTCCGACGCGCTACGACGACCCGCTGCAGGACGCGCTGTTCGAGCGGCACCGCATGGTGGCGCCCGTGTGGCGGGTTGGCCCCAAAGACTACCGAATTGTCCGGATATCGTCGCAGGTGTACGTCGACGACGCCGACTTCGACCGGTTCGCGGGTGCGCTGCGCGAAGAACTCGCGCGCGAGCATCCGGTCCGTGTGACGGCTTAAATACATACAAAGTAGGTGTTTACGAGATAGTTCTCGTCTTGGGAGCCTGCCGGGCAGGCCGGGGGCCCGCGCCATGTACTCGACACATTGCGGACCAACGGATACAGTTGTCACGAGCCGAGCCCGGACGGGCCGGCGAGTGAAAGGAGCCAACATGGCTGGTGCATCGCGTGCGTGGTTGCGGGCGTTGGCGCTCGCGGCCGGGGCGGCTGGGGTGGGGTGCGTCGTATCGCCCGCGATGGCGCAGGCTGACGGCGCGGCGGGCGCGGCGGCGCCGGCGACGGGGAACGACACGCTGAGCGATCGCGCGACGTTCCTGCTCAGCCCGGAGCGCTGGCACGACGACTCCGAGATCGGCTGGGAGGGCTTCCTCTCCGGCCTGCGCGGGTTCGAGCACTTCTACAACCCCGTCGGCCAGCCCCTGTACTTCGAGACCCCCTTCAACAACACGGGCGTGCGGTTCCTCTTCCTGCACCACACCTTCTCCGATGACTCGCAGCTGGCCGGCGGCGAGGTGAACGTCGTCGCCCTGCAGGCGCGGGTCGCGCTGACCGAGCGCCTGGGCTTCATCGCGACCAAGGACGGGTACTCGTGGCTGAACGCCGGAGCCCTGCCCGAGGACGAGGGCTGGAACGAGATCGCCGCGGGCCTCAAGTACGCGTTCTACGTCGATCGCGAGAACGACTTCGTCGCCACCGCCGGCGCCCGCATCACACTCGACTCCGGCGAGAGCAAGATCGCCATGTTCGGCACGACCGAGGTCAGCCCGTTCATCTCCGTGGCCAAGGGCTGGGACCGCTTCCACGTGATCGGCAGCGCCACCTACCGCATCCCCTTCGACGAGGACGACGGCAACCAGGTCTTCATGTGGGACCTGCACGCCGACTACGAGATCGTGCCCGAGAGCGTCCCCGGCCTGGCGCCCGTCGTCGAGCTGCACGGCGTGCACTACACCTCCGACGGCACGCGCCTGCCCTTCAGCGTCGGCGGGCTCGACTACGCCAACTTCGGCTCGGCCGACGTCAGCGGGTCGTCCGTCGTCTGGGCCGGCTTCGGCGCCCGCTGGAAACTCAGCCCGCACGTGAGCGTCGGCGGCGTCTACGAGATCGGCCTGACCGACCACGACGCCGACATCATGCAGGACCGAGTGACCTTCGACGTGGAAGTGATCTGGTAAGACGAGTCAGCGTGAGGGCGATGCGCGGGCCCGGTGCGACAACGCCGGGCCCGCGTGCCCGCTCGGGCCGCGGGGGCTCAGGCCGGCTCGATCGTCACCGTCACCCGCTTGCTCTGGAAGCGCTCCTGGTAGAACTCGGCCGCCTCCTTGTGCGTCACGAGCACGAGCGCCACGCCCTGCTCGTGCGCCTCGAGCATGACCTCGAGCGCGCGCGGACGCGCCAGCGGCGTCAGTTCCATGATCGTCTGCACCACGTCCTCGAACGTGTTCACGTCGTCGTTGTGCAGCAGCACCTTGAACGGCGGCAGCAGGTCAACCTTCGGCGGCTCGGTCTGCGGACGCGTGGCGGTCGCGGCGGAGGACTCGGGGGTCGCGGGGTTGGTCATGTCCCTATCTTTGGCGGCGTACGGGCGATGCGTGAGCGCCGGATAACCGGAACTTCACGCGCTTGTCGGTTCGCTCCGTGGAACTACGCGTGCACTCCGGTGAAACATGCGACATCGCGGTCGTGACCGGCGCCTCGCTCGGCGCCGAGCGCACCGACCGCCCGCTCGCCTACGACCTGCGCGAGCGGATCATGCGGGCGGCCCCGGGGATTGACGCCGTCGTCTGCGCCGACCTGCAGTTTCTCAACGACCCCGCGCTGCGGGGCGTGCCGGTGGTGAGCGTCGGCGGGCCGCACACCAACGCGCTCTCGGCGTACCTCATCTCGCGGTTGCCCACGGTGCTCGCGGTCGACGGCGTGTACGCCGTGCTGCTCGATGTCGAGGGCGAATCGCCCGGCGCGTGCTGCTGGGGGCGCGACGCGGCGGCGACGGGCGCGGCCGTCGGCGCCTTCGCCGAGCGCCACCTCGCGCTCTTCCTCGACGCGTGCGCGGGCTGACGCCGACGCTACTTCCCCACGCAGAACGACGCGAACACGCGGCCCAGCACCTCGTCGGCGTCCACGCGCCCGCACAGCGCACCCGCCCCGTCCAGCGCCCGGCGCAGCGCGAAGGCCACCTCGTCCGGACGTGCCGCCAGGCGCGGCGACAGACGCCCGGCGTCGTCGAGCGCGTCGAGCAGTTCGTGCATCGCGTCGCGGTGCCGGGGCAGCAGCGACGCGAGCGAGGCGGCACGTGCCGAGCCCACCGCCCCGGCGATCGCGCGCCCGAGCGCCGCGAGCCCGCGCCCGTCGAGCGCGCCGACGTCCAGCACCGGGGCCGCGCTCGGCGTCGCGTGCTGGTCCGCGAATGTGCGCGCCAGCAGCAGCGGCGCGGGCGTGGGCGGTCGCGCGTCGGTGGCGAATCGCCCGGTGGGGTCGCACCAGACGACGACGTCGGCCGCGTGCAGCGTCTCGCGGGCCGCGTGCTGCGCGAGCGCGTCGACACCGCCCGACGGGGCGTGGGATGCGCCCGCGGTGTCGTCGAGCCCGGCGAGGTCGGCGAGGCGCACGACGCCCGCCCCGGGCGACGCCGACGAAAGGTCCAGCGACTCGACCAGCACGTCGCGCGTCGTGCCCGCGTGCGGCGAGGCAACCGCCCGGCGACGCCCCAGCAGCGCGTTGAACAGCGTCGACTTCCCCGCGTTCGGTGCGCCCGCGAGCACCACCAGCGGCAGCGCGTCCTCCGAGGCTCGCCCCCGCGCGGCGCCCACGTGCGATCGGACGTCGGCGCGCAGCGCGTCCAGACGCGCCGCGAGCGCGTCCGGGTCGATCGGGCGGACGTCCTCCTGATCGGTGAAGTCGATCCCGCTTTCCACCAGCGCCAGCAGCGTCGTCAGTTCGTCGGCCCACGCGCGGTACGCGGCCCCCGTCTGCCCGCTGAGGAGCGAACGCGCCGCGTCGAGCTCGTCTTGCGTTGCCGCGGCGATGAGCGCGCCCACGCCCTCGGCCTGGTCCAGCGTCAGACGCCCGCGGAGGAACGCCCGGGCGGTGAACTCGCCGGGCCCGGCGGCGCGCATGCCCTCGGCCGCGCCGAGCGTGAGGAGCACACGCTCCACGAGCGCGGGGTTGCCGGGCAACACGATCTCCAGCACGTCCTCGCCGGTGTACGAACGCGGCGCGTCGTACCGCGCGACGAGCACCGGCAGCGACCACCCCCGGGCGCGCAGGCGCGCGCGGTGCGCCCCGCGCGCGGGCGGCGGGGGGTCGAGCAGCCGGGAGGCCAGCCCACGCACGCCGGGCCCGCACACGCGGATCAGCGCACGCGCCCCGTGGGCGGGCGCCGACGAGCGGGCGAAGATGGTGTCGTCGAGCGTGGGCAGGGGTTCATCCGTCCGGCGTGCGCCGGCGTGCTGGCCCGGGCGCTACGCCTTCTTGCGTCCGGGCGGGCGCTTCGCATCGCGCATCGCCTGCTTCTGGGCTTCTTTCTGGCGCTCCTCGAGCTGGCGCTGCAGGCGGGCGAAGAACCCCTCGGGCTTCCTGGCTCCAGCAGACTGGGCGCCGGGGTGCTTGCGGTCGATCATCGACGTGCCCACGCCCTGCGCCCGGGCCGCGTTGCGGGCGGCCCGGATCTTGTCCAGGTCGAGCATCCCGTGCTTCTCCATGTGCGCCCGGATCCACTTGCTCTCGAGAATCGCCAGCGCCGAGTTCGTGACGAAGTAGAGCGCCAGCCCGCTGGGCGCGTTGTACATGAACAGCGGGAACATCACCACCATCATCCACTTCATCATCTTCTGCTGGAGCTGCTGCTCGGGCGTCAGCGTGGCGGCGGAGGGCGGCTGGATGTACTTCTGCTGGATGAAGAACACGATGCCCAGGACGATCGGCAAAAGGTTGATGGAGTCGATCGGCCCGAGCAGCGGGATCTCGAAGAGCACCTTGCCGAAGTACACGAAGCGGTCGGAGACCGAGAGGTCGCCCAGGAACTGCCAGAACGGGGACGACTGGGGCTGCACCTGGAAGAGCCCGTAGAACGCCGGATGATGGCGCAGTTCGACCGCGAAGTAGAGCGTCGCGTACAGCGCGATCCACACGGGGGTCTGCAGGAACGCCGGCAGGCAGCCCAGGAAGCCCGCCGGGCTGATGCCCTCTTCGCGCCACAGGCGGGCGGTTTCCTCCTGGAGGCGCTTGGGGTCGCCCTTGAACTTCTCCTGCAGTTCCTTCTGCTTGGGCGCCATGCCCTGCATCTGCTTGCCGAAGACGGCCATGCGGATCTGCGACCAGCGCGTCACCGGGTGCAGGCACGTGCGCACGATGACCACGAGGAAGATGATCGCCAGCGACCAGTCCTGGAACAGGTAGTCGTGCAGAACGTGCAGCAGCCCCAGCAGCAGGCTCGTGATCGGCCCGAACGTGCAGAAGCCGCACATCTCGCCGAAGTTGTACACCACGATCCCCGCGAGCCCCACGCTCTTGAGCGCCGGCTCTTGGTTGATCTCGCTGCGATCGAGCGGGCCGGCGAACAGGGCGAGGTCCATCGACGCGGCCCCGCCGGGCGGGACCATCACCGGCGCGCCGTCCAGTCGCAGCGCCATGACCTCCTGCCCGCCACCGCGGTCCAGGACCGTGCGTGCCACGCCCCCGACCCATGTCAGTCGCTTGTCCGGCGCTTGTGCGGCGGGGTCGACGATCGGGAGCACCGCCGCGGCGAAGTAGCGGTTCGTCATGCCCGCCCACGACAACTCCGACCCGACGCGCGCGATGTCCTCGCTCGGCCAGACCGATTTCTCCGCGAACACGCCCGCGGCGTCGCGCTCGCCCAGCGCGCCCGGGTGCGACGTCAGCGCCGAGTCCGCGACGACCGTCTGACGCGCCGGGTCGACCGACGCGGGGAGGAGATAGCCGAACCGCACGCGGCGTTTGTCCCCGCCGTACGTCGCGGGGTCCTGCTCCAGGTCGACCGGCCCGATCTGGAACAGGCGGACGACCAGCGGCGCGCCGGACAGGTTCTCGACGCGCTGCAGCAGGTGAACCTGATACGTGCCCAGCCCGACCGTGTAGTGACGCGTCACGCGGACGACGGGCTGGTCCTGCTCGTTCACGATGACCAGTTCGGCCGCCCCGGGCGTGCCCGCGATCGGGCTCCACGCGGGGCCGCTCGGCGTCGTCGCGAGCGCCAGCGCCTGCGGGCGTTCGCCGGGCCGGCCGATCTCGATCTCGGTGGCGGCCATGGGCGTCAGGACCTGCGTGACGCCGTTCCACGTGAAGACGTGCTCGCTCTGCGCCACCACGCGCGTGTCGTCGCGGATCGACACGAGGTGCTCGGCCAGGCGCACCTCGGCGATGCCCGCGCCGGTGCTCGAAAACCGCACGTGCAGCAGGTAGTTGGTCGTGGGATCGATCGAGCCGATCGCGCCGATGTCGCCCGGCGTGCCGGGACGCACGCGCAGCGTGCCCAGGGTCGTCGGCGCCGTGCCCGCGGGAACGGGGATCGGCGCGGGGCTGGGCTGGGCCGGGGCACCCGCGACGGGCGGCGGAACTTGGGCGTCCGGGCTCGCGCCGGGCGTGGTCACCGGGGTCGCGGGGGCGGTGGGGGTGGTCTGGGCCTGCTGCGGCGCGGGCTGCGGCGAGGACCGCTTCTGCGCGTTCGTCGTGTTGAGGAAGAAGGCGAACGCGATGCCGACCCCCACCCCGACGAGGATGAACGGCACGAGGAACCGAAGGAACCGGTTGGGAGGTCGGGGCATGTGGGGTCAGGCGTCCTGGGTCGGAGGGGAGAGAGGCACCGCGGAAGGCCGGCGACCGCGGCGGAGCAGGATAGGAATCCGCGCGCGGGTCGCGACGGCGGGGCGCGATCATTGCCCCTTGTACAGGCGCTCCGCCAGCCAGTCGGGCAGTTGCGGGATCGCCTTGATCTTGGACGCCGTCGCGTGCACGTCGTACTCCAGGCGCACGAACTGCACGTGCGTCGCGTGGAGGATCACGTAGCTGGCTCGCGGGTCGAAGTCGCGCGGCTGGCCGACGCTGCCGACGTTGATGACGGCCTTTTCGCCCTCCACGAACCTGTACCCGCCCTCGCCCAGTTCGGCCGGCGGGTAGAAGTCGGGCTCGTCGGTGAAGACGCCCGGCACGTGCGTGTGCCCGACGAAGCAGATGCGCTGCACGCGGTCGAAGATGCTCTCGAGCTTGTCGGGCGAGTTCACCGCGTCGTCGGGGAAGATGTACTCGTTGATGGGGCGTCGGGGCGAGCCGTGCACCGCGAGCAGGGGGATCCCCGACTTGTCGTTGGCGGCGGTCAGGGGCTCGGCGCCGTCCGGGCCGATGCGCTCGACCACGCGGACCTTGAGGCGGTTGAGGAAGTCGTACCGCTGGGCCCGGAGCGTGGGGTCGGGCTCCTTGTCGAACTGCTCGCGCGTCCAGAAGGCGGCGGATTCGGCGCCGGGGTTGAAGTTGGTGGGCTCGTAGAGCACGCCGTAGTCGTGGTTGCCCATGAGCGCCCAGTCGCAGCGGGCGCGGACGAGGTCGACGCACTCGAGGGGATCAGGCCCGTAGCCGACGGTGTCGCCGAGGCAGATGATCCGCGAGATACCCCGGCGCTCGATGTCGCCGAGGACGACCTTGAGCGCGGGGGCGTTGGCGTGAACGTCGCTGATGACCGCGGTGGGCACGAAGGTGATTCCGGAAAAGGCGTGGGGGGATTCTAGGGGAACGGCGGCGCGCCCGGCGCGCGGGCGCACGAGATCGGTCTCGCCTGCCGTTCCGGCAGACGGTCGAGCCGGCCCCGACCGCGCGGGGGCATGGGCGAGCCCGCGGGGGCGTGCGGGGCGCGCGGAGAGTCCGGCACGCCGGTTGCCGGTAGGAGCGGGCAGGCGTCGCGGCGCCGCGCGAGCCTCGTGTGCTCGCATAAGCGCGGGCCGGGCGCGGGCCGATACAGGGCCGGCCCCCGCGCCGTCTACCATCGGCCGGGTCCGATATGCACGCCCCGCACGGGGCGCGGAGAACGACATGCCCGCAGCCAGCGTCACGTACCAGCGCACGCGCGAGATGACGATCGACGAGCTTCTGCTTGAAAATCGGATCGTCTTCCTCATCGGCGAGATCAACCAGGGCTCCGCGGCCCGGGTGATGATGCAGATGCTGTACCTCGACAACACCGGTCGGGGCAAGGACATCAACCTGTACATCAACTCGCCCGGCGGCGCGGTGGACGACACGCTGGCGATCTACGACACGATGCGGTTCCTGGCCTCGCCGATCTCCACGTACTGCCTGGGGCGGGCATACAGCGGGGCGGCGGTGCTGCTGACGGCCGGGGCGAAGGGGCGCCGGTACATGCTCCCGCATGCGAAGGTGATGATCCACCAGCCCTACGGGGGCGTGACGGGCCAGGCCGAGGACATCCGCATCCAGGCCGAGCAGATCCTCAAGGCCAAGGCCGAGCTCAACCGCATTCTCTCGCAGTGCACGGGGCAGCCCGTGGACAACATCCAGCGCGACAGCGAGCGCGACCGGTACTTCACCGCGGAAGAGGCCGTGCGCTACGGCCTGGCGGACGAGGTCCTGAACGAGCCCCAGAAGTCGGCGTCCAACGTGATCCCCGGCGTCCGCTGAAACTCATCCCGCGTCGCGCCCCCCGGCGACGCACCCCGAGGTCCCCATGTCCGGATACCTGGTTCCCATCGTCATCGAGAAGTCGGCCAAGGGCGAGCGCGCGTACGACATCTACTCGCGCCTGCTCAAGGACCGCATCGTGTTCCTCGGCGGGCCCGTGAACGACGACATCGCCAACCTCATCGTTGCGCAGATGCTCTTCCTCGCCAACGAGGACCCCAAGAACGACATTCACCTGTACGTGAACTCGCCCGGCGGGTCGGTCTCGGCGGGGCTGTCGATCATCGACACCATGAAGTTCGTGCAGTGCGACGTCTCGACGTACATCATCGGGCAGGCCGCCTCGATGGGCTCGATCATCGCCGCGTGCGGCACGAAGGGCAAGCGCTACACGCTGCCCAACGCCCGCAACCTGATGCACCAGCCGCTGCTGGGGGGCGTCATGGAGGGACAGGCGACGGACATCGAGATCGAGGCGCGCGAGATGCTCCGCATCCGCGACCGCCTCTACCGCATCTACGCCGACGCCTCCGGCCAGCCGCTGGACCGCATCGCGCTGGACTGCGACCGCAACAAGTGGCTCGACGAGCGCGAGATGCTGGACTACGGGCTGGTCGACAAGATCCTGACCCGGATGCCCATGATCAAGACCTCGCCCCAGCCCGACGTCGACGGCTGATCGTCCGGCGCCCCCGTCGCCCCGCATACGCTGGCGCATGCGACGCCCGCCGCTGCTGCTGCTGCCGCTCGTGCTCGCCCCCGGGGCGTGCACCGTGGGCGGCGAACGCTCCCCCTTCGCCGAGAACGACCGCCTGCGCCGGGAGGTGCTCGCGCTGCAGGACCGCGTGCGGACGCTGGAGGGCGAGGCGCGCGAGCGCGAAGTGAAGCTCGCCGAGGCCGCCCGCGCGGGCTCGATCCTGCACGACGCGCGGGCGCTCGACGCCCTCCCGGTGTGCGTGGGCGTGGCGATCGACGACTCGTCCGGCCCGCTGCGCACGCCCGACGGGCGGGCGGCGGTCGTCGTGGGCTTTACGCCGCTCGACGGACGCAACCGCTTCGTGCAGATCGCGGGCGTGGCGCGTGTGGAGGTGCTGGCGCTCCCGGCGGGCATCGAGACGGGGAGTGCGGGCGAGCCCCGGCGGATCGCGGTTGAATCGCTCTCGCCCGCGCAGCTTCGCGACGCGTACCGCACGGGCCTGCTGGGCGCGCGGTACGAGGTGGAACTGCCCGCGCCGGACGCCCCCGGGCGCGTCCTCGTGCTTCGGGTCGAGATCGCCGACGCGCTCACGAACCGGACATACCGCGACGAGCGCATCGTCTCGCCCCGGGAATAACGCCCCGCATGAATCACCCGCCCCCCGGAGGTTCCGCCGAGCGCCCGCGGGGAGGTTCCCCGTCGGACGATCTCGCGTCGGACGCCCGCCGGGCCGCGGCGGGAGACCCCGACGCCTTCCAGCGCGCCCACGACCGGCTCGCCCCGGGGCTGCGCCGGCTGTTCGGCACGCGCTCGCGGGATCGTGCGCTGGTCGAGGATCTCTGCCAGCGGACGTGGAGCGCCGCGTGGGAAGCGTGCACGCAGGGGCGGTACGACCCCGACCGGGCCGCCCTCTCGACGTTCGTGTACGCCATCGCCCACCACATGTGGCTGCGACACCTGCGGGGCGCCTCGCGCCCCGGGGGCGCGCCCCTGCCCGACCTTCCCGGCGACGACGCGGGATCCTCGACGGACGCGGCCCACCTCTCCGGTGCCCTTCAGTGCGTCCGGGAAGCCATGGACGGACGCGCGGGCGACCTCTCCGAACAGGAACGCTGGGTGCTCCGCCTCGCCGGCGAGGGCGCGACGGACCGAACGATCGCCGAGCGCCTGCGGATCTCGCCCAGCACGGCCCACCAGGCCCGCAAGAGCGCGGTCGCGAAACTCCGGCGCCTGCTGGCCCGCCGGGGGTATCGCGACGAATCCGACGAGCGCCCCGGGCCCCAGGCCGAACAACTCAGCGGAGGCTCGCCATGAACGACGAACGCGTCCTGCAACTGGTGTCGATGGCGGTCGAAGCCGAGACGCTGGAGCACGAGGGCGCTCCGGCGATGCAGTTCCCGGACGCCGCGCGGGCGGGCCGCGGGTGGTCGCTGGCGGGCGTGCTGCGCGTCGGGGCCGGGCTCGCCGCCGCCGCGGCGGTGGCGGTGGGGCTGTTCTGGCCTGTCGCCGGCCCGGCGCCTGTGGCTCCCGGGGAGCCGGGGGCACGCGCCGACGCGTCGGGGATCGTGAACGACATCACTCGCGGAGAAGCCCCGGCGCCCGGAGCCGGGCGCGTGGTCACCACGACCGCGGACGGTGCCACGCCAAGTCACCCCGCGACGAACTCGCCGATGCTGCTCGCCGTCTTCCGCCAGCCGGACTCGCGCTGCGACTGCGTGGTGTGGGAGCCCGACGCGCTCGCGGGCGTAGCGATCGAGCACCTCGACCGCGAGCGGCTCATCAAGGCCGCGTGGGACCGACGCTGCGCGGACGGCGGGTCGCTGATGCTCGTGGTGGCGTTGGACGGCCCGCGCGAGCTGCTGCCCGCGTCGCCCGAAGAGGCCATGGCGCTCGCGACGTGCTTCGCGCTCGACGAGTGCGGGGTCGAGTCCGGGTGCTACGAGTCGATGGCGGCCGAGTGCGTGACGCCCGGCGTCACGATCATCGCCGAGGCCATCGGCTTCGTGGGGTCCTGAGCGTCAGACGGTGCGGGTGCGCAGCCAGCGCAGGGTGGCGGCGAGGGCCGGGTCGGTCTCGTCGTACTTCATGGCGCCCAGGTCGGTGCCGTCGTCGCGGAACTTGCGATCCCAGAGCACCACGCCGTCGAACAGGCGGGCGGTTTCGTCGAGCATGAGTCGCGCGAGATCATCGCCGACGTAGCGCCCCCAGTTCGCGCCCTGGTCGCCCCGCGTGCGCAGCCAGACCACGCCCAGGGTGGGGCGTGAGCCCGCGTGCCGGCGCACCTCGGCGGCGTTGACCTCGATCAGCGCGCGCAGGTCTTCCTCGTACGTCGCGCGGATCGGCTTGCCCGGCCGCTTGAAGAAGTACAGCTCCACCGCGACCATCGCGAGGTGCGGCAGGATGTAGGGCATCGTGAGGTCGTTGGCCGCGCGCCACTGCGCGAGGCGCTTCGCGTCGTTCCACACCGCCCCCGCCTGCTCGACGAGCGGGCAGGGCCCGAAACAATCGCTGTTGCGCAGGTCCGGACGCACGCGGCGGATGACCCGGTGCAACTCCAGCCGGTTCGCGAGCTCGCGCAGCACCTGCTCGCGCGAGTACACCATCGGGTTGTCCTTCAGGCATTCCTCGTCGACCACGACCACGCTGTCGGGCGGGAGCGCACGCAGCCATGCCTCCCACCGGCGCGCGTCGTACGGCGCGCAGGGCTGCGTGTCGCTCGTGCGCCACTGGCGGTCGGGCATGTACGCCCGGCGCGTGCCGGGGATGACGCCCCCGGGCTTGTCGGTCCACAGCGTGCAGTCGTACACCGGCTTCAGCCCGGCGCGGGGAGCTTGCGGGGGCGGCGGGGGCGGCGGGGGCGGGGACGTCGGTGGCGGAGATGGCGCTGGCGGCGCGGGCGGGGGTGGTGGCGCTGGCGGCTCGCGCCGGATCGTGGTAATGCGGGGCACGCACCCGTGCGCCAGCCCGGCCAGCCCGAGCGCGATCGCGCCCATCGCGCGACGGCGCGGCAACTGCGGCTCGTTCATGAGCGGTCCTCCGGCGCCTGTCGCGCGAACACCTCGGGCACGCCGCATTCCGGGCAGCGGGCCGCGTCGTCAACCTTCGGCACGCCGTACCCGCACGAGGGACAGCAGTACGGGGCGTACGCGACGATCCACCGGGCGAGCACGCCCGACGTGCCCGCCAGCACGCCCCCGACCACGACAAGCCCGACGCCCCGGTAGAACCCGTGCTGCTCGCCGATGCCCTCCCACGTCTGGAGCATGTCGACGACACCCATGCCCGACAAGCCCGCGAACAGCACGCGGTGGAACACGAGGAACGCGCCCCACGCAACGAGCACGACGCTCCCGGCGCGCAGCAGCGTCAGCACGAGTCGGCGCAGCGCGAAGACGTCGCGGGCGGTGCGGGGCATCATGGGGGGCGGTCCTCCGGGCGGGCGGGGTGCCGGTCCATCGTACTGCGCCGCCCGCCTCCGGGTTCCGTATCATCGGCCCCATGAACATCGTCGTGCTCCAGCACAGTGACCTCGGGCGACCCGGCCGGCTCGGCGCCACCCTCCGCGACCACGGGTTCCGTCTCGACATTCGCCGTCCGGACCTGCACCCCCCGGGCTCGCCGCGGGGCGTCCCGGGCGATCTCGACAACGTGCACGGGCTCGTGCTGCTCGGCGGGCCGCAGAACGTCACGGACATCGCCAACTACCCGTGGATGCAGGCGGAGGCGGCGTTGATCAGGCGGGCGCACGAGCGTGCGGTGCCGCTGATCGGCATCTGCCTGGGGGCGCAGCTCATCGCCCACGCGCTGGGGGGCGTGGTGGCGCCGCGCGAGAAGCCGGCGCTGGGCATGTACCCGCTGAGCATCTCGACCGCGGGCCAGACGGACGTGCTGCTGGCGGGCATCGCGTGGAGCAGCCCGCAGTTCTTCACGTGCGGGCAGGAAGTCCGCACGCCCCCGGCGGGCGCGACGCTGCTGGCCTCGGCGCGCGGCACGCCCCACGCGATGTTCCGGGTGGGCCTGCGCACGTTCGCGAGCCTGGCGCACTTCGAGTGCGACCGTCCGATGCTCGACGCGTTCCTGGCCAGCGGGCGAGGGATGCTGCCCGGCGCGGGGATCACCGAGAGCGAGGTGCGCGTGCAGCTCGACCAGGAGTACGAGGCGTACGCGCGCCTCTCGGACCGCCTGTGCGTGAACCTCGCGACCTACCTGTTCCCCGCGTCGATCCGGCTGACGGCCTGACCCGACCCCGGCGGAGCCGCGCGTGCCCACGATCCGCATCCCGACGCCCGGCGACTACAGCCTCCCGCGCGACTGCTGCTCGTACGGCTACTTCCTGCTCGCGCCCAACCACTGGGTCGTGCGGGAGCAGGCCCTCGTCCGCCCCTTGCGCCTCTCGTCGGGCGTCGTGGGGGTGCGTGTCACGCAGCCGGGCGGCGTCGGCACGCCGCTGCGCGTGGGGCTGACGCGCACGCTCGACGCGTCGGGCAAGCGCGAGGTGCGCGCACAACTCACGCGGATGCTGCGTCTGGACGAGGACGAATCGACGATCCGCCGGTTCCACGACCTGGACCCGCGCTGGCGCGCCACCGGGCACGGGCGCCTGTTCCGCTCGCCCACGTTCTTCGAGGACGTGGTCAAGACGGTGACGAGCTGTAACGTGACGTGGCCGGGCACCGTGCAGATGAACCGGCGCCTGTGCGAGGTGCTGGGCGAGCCCGCCCCGACGCAGGCCGGCGCTCCGCGCGGCTCGCCCCGGACTTTTCCGCCCGCGCAGCGACTCGCGCGCGCCCGCGTGCAGACGCTCCGCGCCCGGTGCCGCGTGGGCTATCGCGACGCGCGCCTCGTCGAACTCGCGCGCCTCTTCACGGCCTCTCCCGCCCGGGGCGGCCTGGACCTGGCGTGGTTCGAGGACCCCGCGACGCCCGACGACGCGCTGCACGCCGCATTGCTCGACCTGCCCGGCGTGGGCCCGTACGCCGCCGCGAACATTTTGCAACTGCTCGGTCGGTACAACCGCCTCCCGCTCGACACCGAGAGCGTGCGTCACGGGCGCGCGGTGCTCGGGTTCCGCGGCACGCCCGCGCAGGTCATGAAGCGCGTGCACGACCACTTCGCGCCCTTCGGCGACCAGGCCTTCCGCAGCTACTGGTTCGAGATGTGGGCGTCGTACGAGTTGCGCCACGGCAAGGCGTGGACATGGGAGCGCGATAGCACGGGCAAGCTCTTCACGGCGGCTCACCTCTCCAAAGCGCCCGCGTCGTCGGAGAGCGTCCCGCACGCCCCGCCCCGGGCCGGCAGACGCACGAAAAAAGGGGCGGGCTCGGCCGTCGCCTGAGCCGCCCCCGATTCGTCCGGGCGGCCCCCCCTCCGGGACGCGCCGCGGAACATCAATGTCACGCGATCAGGCGCCGCGGCGGCGGCGGACGGCGACGATCCCGCCCAGCCCGGCCAAGGCGAGCGCACCGGGCGTCGGCACAGGGCGGGTGAGGACGCGGATCTGCGTGATCTCGGCAGCGCCGGGCGTCGCGGGGATGTCGAACCGCAGGACGTTGGCGTTGATCTGCACGACACCGGCCTGCATGCCGCGGAGGGGCTGCCCCGTGGGGTACGCCGTGCCGGGCGCGCCCAGGGGGATGTCGGAAATGTCGAGCCACTGGTCGTTGTAGATGACGCCGATGATCGGGTTGCTGTAGAAGACGGTGCCGATGGTGGAGGTGCCGGTGAAGTTCGCGATGTGGATGAAGTGGCTGTCGACGGGGCCGAAGACCGGGCCGGGCGTGGGCAGCACGGACGAGGAGGGGTTGAGCGTCATGTCGCACAGCGTGCCCGCGGAGTTCGAAGAGTTCTGCTGCTCGTCCCACACGAAGGCGTTGGGCCCGCTGAGCGGGGGGAAGTTGGCGATGGGCGGGGCGCCCACGAGCGTCGCCTGCCCGGCGACTCCGGTGACGGCGGCCGAGGCCACGGACGCGAGCAGAACGGTCGTTGTAACACTGGCGATCCTGTTGAACATGTGCGATTCTCCCTTGTGCCGGTGGTGTGTTGTCCGGCACGGGAAGAGCGACGCACGACACGGATCGCTCACGCATGAAACAACGCGCGCGCCAAGATGGCAGTCTGGGCAACCCGCGGCTCTGATCTACCGCGCCGACCCGGCGGGGCGGAGCACGGGCTCCACGAGCGTGGCGGCACGGGGCGGCGCGTAGTCCTGCAACGCCGCCACGTCCCACCCGCGGGCCCGGGTCGCCTCGATCGCGCGGGCGGCGGCGGCGGCGGCGGTGGTGGTCGAGATCATCGGGATGTTGAGCCGCACGGCGGTGGAGCGGATGCGTCCCTCGTCGGTCTGCCAGCCCGTCCGCGTCGGCGTGTTGATGATGAGCGCGATCTGCCCGTTGTGCATGAGGTCGAGCACGTTCGGGCGCGCCCCCGCGCCGATCTTCTGCAGCACCCGCGGCGAGACGCCGTGCGCCGCGAGGTACGCCGCCGTCCCGTCGGTCGCGTACACCGTGAAGCCCTGGTCGATGAGCAGGCGCACGGGGTCGACGATGGACGCGCGGTCCTGCTCGCGCACCGAGACGAAGACGGCGCCCTTGGCGGGGTCGGTGGGAAGCCGCTGCCCGGCGCCCATCTGGCTCTTGGCGAAGGCGATGGGCAGGCTCGCGTCGATGCCCATCACCTCGCCCGTGCTGCGCATCTCCGGCCCGAGCACGACGTCGACGCCCGGGAACTTGCCGAACGGGAAGACCGACTCCTTCACCGCCCAGTACGAGGGCGCGGCGCCGGGCTTGGCGGGCCCCGGCAACCCCGGCACGCCCGACAGCGGCGCGCCCATCATGCACTTGGCCGCGATCGCCGGCCAGGGCGTGTGCGTCACCTTGCTCACGAAGGGCACGGTGCGGCTCGCGCGGGGGTTGACCTCGAGCACGAAGATCTCCCCGTCCTTGATCGCCAGTTGCAGGTTCATCAGCCCGCAGACGCGCAGCTCGCGCGCCATGTCGCGCGCGAGCGACTCGATCCGCGTGATGATCGCCGGCGGGAGCGACGCGGGGGGCAGCGTGCACGCCGAGTCGCCCGAGTGGATGCCCGCGTGCTCGATCTGCTCCATCACGCCGCAGACCACCGCGACGGGCGTGTGGAGGCTTCCCCGCGAGCCGGGCGCCTCGCCCGAGCCCGGTCCCTCGCGGAAGTCGGCGACGACGTCGACATCGACCTCGGTGGCGCCGGCGAGGAACTTGTCGATGAGCACGGGCGCCTCGTCCATGCCGCTGGATTCGAGCGCGGTCGTGATGAAGCTGAGCAGCGCCCGCTCGTCGGGGCAGATCTCCATGCCGCGCCCGCCCAGCACGTAACTCGGGCGGAGGAGCACGGGGTAGCCGATGCGCTTGGCCTCGCGCACGGCCTCGTCGAGCGAGCGCGCCATGCCCGCGGGCGGACGCGACAACCCGAGGCGCGAGAGCACCTCGTCGAACCGCTTGCGGTCCTCGGCGCGGTCGATCGAGTCCAGGCTCGTGCCGATGATCGGGACGCCCGCGCCGACCAGGCCCTTCGCGAGGTTGAGGGGCGTCTGCCCGCCGAACTGCACGATCGTGCCGCGCACCAGCCCGCGCCCCCCGCCCAGCCGCTCGATCACGTTCAGCGTGTCCTCGAGCGTGAGGGGCTCGAAGAAGAGCAGGTCGCTCGTGTCGTAGTCGGTGCTGACCGTCTCGGGGTTGCAGTTGATCATCACGCTTTCGAAGCCGAGCTCCTTCGCGGCGAAGGCGGCGTGACAGCAGCAGTAGTCGAACTCGATCCCCTGCCCCACGCGGTTGGGCCCGCCCCCCAGGATCACCACCTTGGGACGCTCGGTCAGGCGGATCTCGTCGTCCGCGCTCGCGCCGGGCGCCCCCGACGCACGCCGGATGCCCCGCTCGTACGTGCTGTAGTAATACGGCGTGACGGCCTCGAACTCCGCGGCGCACGTGTCGACCAGCTTGAACACCGGCTCGACGCCCAGCGCGCGACGGCGCGCCCGCACCTGCAGGATCGTGTCCGTCGTCAGCGAGCCCAGGTACAGGTTCGCGAGCTGCGCGTCGCTGTACCCCATCTGCTTGGCGCGGAAGAGCACCTCGGCGGGCACGTCGTCGAGCGACTTGGAGTCGCACAGCGTGTCCTCGAACTCCACGAGCTCGCGGATCTGCTCGAGGAAGAACGGGTCGATCCGCGTGAGCGCCCGCACGCGCTCGACCGACCAGCCCATCTTGAACGCGTAGCGGATGTAGTAGATCCGCCCCTGGCTGGGCACGCTCAGCTTGCGCGAGAGCTTGTCGAGCGGGATGGGCCACTCGATGGGCTGGCCGTCGGCGGTGCGCAGGCCCGTGGGGCTGTGGGCGCCGTCGTGCGGGGCCGCGGGCTGCTCGCCCCGGCGTGCGGGGGCGGCGCCCGGGCCCATCACGTCGAGCACGAGCTGGTCGTGCTCGACCGCGCGCATCGCCGCGAGCCACTTGTCGTTGCGGTCGAGCCCGAGCCCGTAGCGTTTGACATCGAGCGAGCGGATCGCCTTCTGGAAGCTCTCCTTGAAGGTGCGCCCGATGGCCATCACCTCGCCGACGGACTTCATCTGCGTGGTGAGCGTCTCGTCGGCCTCGGGGAACTTCTCGAACGTCCAGCGCGGGATCTTCGTGACGACGTAGTCGATCGCCGGCTCGAAGCACGCGCTCGTCGTGCCCGTGATGTCGTTCTTCAGCTCGTCGAGCGTGTAGCCGATCGCGAGCTTCGCGGCGATCTTCGCGATGGGGAACCCCGTCGCCTTGCTCGCGAGCGCGCTGCTGCGCGAGACGCGCGGGTTCATCTCGACGACGACCATCTCGAAGGGGCGCGTCCCGTCGGGCCCGGGCGCGGGGTCCGGGTTCACGGCGAACTGCACGTTGCTCCCGCCGGTCTCCACGCCCACCGCCCGCATGATCGCGAACGCGGCGTCGCGCATCGCCTGGTATTCCTTGTCCGTCAGCGTCAGGATCGGCGCGACGGTGATCGAGTCGCCCGTGTGCACGCCCATCGGGTCGATGTTCTCGATGCCGCAGACGATGATGCAGTTGTCGGTGCGGTCGCGCACCACCTCGAGCTCGAACTCCTTCCAGCCGATTACGCTCTGGTCGATCTGCACCTGGCGGATCATGCTGGCGGCCAGGCCCCGCTGCACGATGTCGCGGAACTCCTCGCGGTTGTACGCGATGCCCCCGCCCGTGCCCCCCAGCGTGAACGCCGGGCGGATGATCGCCGGCAGCCCGATCTCCAGCAGGAACGCCTCGGCCTCTTCCAGCGTCTGCACGGTGCGGGCCCGGGGCATCGCCAGCCCCAGCCCGGTCACGATCTCCTTGAACGTCTGGCGGTCCTCGGCCCGGTGGATCACCTCGCGGTTCGCCCCGATCATCTCGATCCCGAACTCGCGCAGCGTGCCGTCGTCCCACAACGCACAGGCGCAGTTGAGGGCCGTCTGTCCGCCCAGCGTCGGCAGGATCGCGTCGATCCGCGTCCCGCGGGCGTGCTCCTTCTCGATGATCTTGCGGACCGCCTCCGGGGTGATGGGCTCGATGTACGTCCGATCGCTGAACTGCGGATCGGTCATGATCGTCGCCGGGTTGCTGTTCACCAGCACGATCCGGTAGCCCTCGGCCTTGAGGGCCTTGCACGCCTGCGTGCCCGAGTAGTCGAACTCGCACCCCTGCCCGATCACGATGGGTCCAGAGCCGAGGACGAGGATGGTCGAGAGGTCGGTGCGTTTGGGCATCGGGGGTGCTGACTCCTGGTGTCGCGCGGGCGTGCAAGCCGGTCGCCCCGCGCAGCGCGGTGAGCGCAAACTCGGAGACGGTAGACCGCCCGCGCTGGCGTTTCCCGGTTGGCCCCGATTTCGCGCGCAACTCGCGCCCGCGCCAGCCCGAGCCTGCGCGCCCCGCCTCTCCACGCGGTACGCTCACGCCATGCTGGACACGCGAAGGATGAGCAGGCGGGTCAGGATCGGTGGGATCGCGGCGGGGGCGCTCGTGCTCGCGGGCGGGTGGGGGTGCGGGCCGTCCCGCGTTGCCCGCGACGCGGCCGAACTGCGCGAGGTCGGCCTCCCCAGCGAAGAAGCCATGGAAGCCGCGGCGGGGGTGCTCGCCACGCGGGGCTACCAGTTGCAGGCCGTCTCGCCCTCGCTGCTCAGCGCCACGCTCCGCGAGGACACCAGCGGCTCGCGGGCGGCGTCGACCGCCGCCGGGGCGGCCGCGGGCGGGACCGCGGCGGCCGCGGGCGCGGGGGCGATCGGCGGCCTGTTCGTCGGCCTGGGCACCAGCCTCTTTACCCACCAGGGTGCGAAGATCTCCCAGATCAACGTCCAGACCGCCCCGCTCGACGCCTCCACCTCCGCCATGCGCGCGACGGCGGTCGTGAACGGGCGCGTGCAGCCCTCGTGGACGCCCCTGCGCGAGTTCTGGGCCGATATGCAGGCGCGTGCGCCCGTGGGCGAAGCGACCGACCGGGCGCGGGCGGCGTTGCCGCTCGCCGAGTCGAAGACCGGACCCCGTGCCGCGCCGAAGGACGCACCGGCCCCCGCCGAGCCGACCGCCCCGCAGGAGACGGCATCCGACAGCGCGCCCAAGCAGTGACCGATCTCGGCGCAGGACGGGCGGCTACGCGTCGCGCGACAGGCGGCACGCGGCGTTGATGAGCGCCAGGTGCGAGTACGCCTGCGGGTAGTTCCCCAGCGCGACGCCGAACCGCACGTCGCGCTCTTCGCTGTACAGCCCCAGCGGGCCGGCCTGCGCCGCGTACGCGTCGAGCAGCGACCGGGCGCGCTCGCGCTCGCCGATGGCGTGCAGCGCCTCGATGAGCCAGCCCGTGCACAGGTGGAACACGCCCTCGTTCCCGGGCAGCCCGTCGTCGTAGACGTAGCGCATGACGCCGTCGTTGCGGCGCAGCCCGCGCTCCACCACGCGCACGGTCGAGACGAACCGCTCGTCGTCGGGCGCGATGAGCCCGGTGAGCCCGGTGAGCAGGCACGCGGCGTCGAGATCGTCCGAGCCGTACGCCGCCGTGAACGCCCCGACGCGGGCGTTGTACCCGTGCGCGAGCACGTCCTCGCGGATCTGGTCGCGCAGTTCGGCCTCGCGCGGGCGGGCGGGCTCGCCCAGCGCGCGACGGGCGGCGATCGCCCGGTTGATCGCGTGCCAGCACACCGTGCGCGAGTGCACGTGGTGGCGCAGCGGGCCGCGAACCTCCCAGATGCCGTTGTCGGGCTCGTTCCACCGGCGCGCGACGGACTCCACCATCGCGTCGAGCAGGCGCCCGTGGTCGGGCGTCACCGGCGCGCCCGCCTCGGCGACCTGCGCGATGAGGTCGGCCACCGGCCCGAACACGTCGAGCTGCACCTGGTGCCCCGCGCCGTTGCCCACCCGCACCGGGCGGCTCTCCGCGTACCCGGGCAGCTCGGGCAGTTCACCCTCCGCGCCCAGTTCGTTCCCCCCGACCGTGTAGATCGGGCGCAGGCGCTCGGGGTGCTCGAGCTGATCCACGACGCCCAGCAGCCAGTCCAGGAACTTCATCGCGTGCCCGGTGGAACCAAGCCGCACCAGCGCTCCCGCCGCCATCGCGCCGTCGCGCACCCAGCAGTAGCGGTAGTCCCAGTTGCGCAGGCCCCCCAGTTGCTCGGGCAGGCTCGTCGTTCCGGCGGCGAGGATCGCGCCCGTCGGCCCGTGGCAGAGCGCCTTCATGACCAGGGCGCTGCGCCGGACGAGCGCCTCGTGCGGGCCGCTGTACTTGAGCGTGTTGGCCCAGCCCGTCCAGAACTGGCGCGTGGTCTGACGCCGCGCGAGTTCGCCCCCGGTGCTGGGGATGGTCGCGGTCGAACCGATGCGCAGCTCGAGCGTGAGCCCGTCGGAGGGGAGATCGATCTCGGCGTGGGCGGTGTGGTGCTGCCCGTCGGGCTCGATGGACCAGGCGATGCCCGGGGCGCGGAGGGACAGCGGGTCGGCGCCGCCCTCCACGATCAGACCGTTGTCGGTCGCACGCAGGCGCGTGGGCGTGCGCCCGAAGTCCAGGCGCGGCGCGAACGTCAGGCGGATCTTCCCCGCGCCCTCGACGTGCCGGAAGAAATCGGTCCGTCCGGCCCGCTGGAACGCCCGCCCGCCGGTGCAGTCGAAGTAGTCCACGATCGTGATCGCGCCCAGCCGGGTGCGGGCGATGAACGACTCGCCGTCGTACGTCTGCGCATCGGCGCCCGGAGCCCCGGACGCCCCCTCGCCCGCCGGGCGGACCGTGAACGCCCCCCCGCGCGCGCCCGCGACGATCGAACTGAAGATCGGGGGCGAATCGGCGCGCGGCGCCCCCAGCCACGCCACCCCGCCCCCCGGCTCGATCAGCGCCAGCGAGCGCTGGTCGGAGAGCATCGCGTGCGCGTCGATCGGCACACTGCCCGTCAGCGCCGCCTCGCGCGCCCGGGCGCGCGCCAGCCCGTTCAGAAGCACCGCGACCTCCTGCACGCCCGCGACGCGCAGCGGCGCGATGCTGGGGCCCTCGCCGACCTTCACGCCCACGTGCGGCGGGGAGAGGGTCGCGAAGGCGTCCTCGTCGGTGCGGTCGTCGCCGATGAAGATCACCCCGCTCGCGCCGCTGCGCCGGCGCAGGTGCGTCAGCGCGCCGCCCTTGTCGGTCGAGACGGCGGAGAACTCGACGACGAGCAGCCCCTCGCGCAGGCGTGACGCGCCGAGCTCGACGCTCATCGCCCGCGCCGCGTCCAAGAACTCGGCGTGGCGCGCGGGTTCGACGTGCCGATAGTGCACCGCCGGCCCGGCCGGCTTGTACTCCACGAGCGTGCCGGGGAAACGCCGCTCCAGCGGGCGGAGCGCGTCGAAGATGTGCGCGGCACGGGCGCCGTCGACCGGCGGGCCGTCGGTCCACTCGGCCCCGTGCCCGCCCACGACGTGGACATCGCCGATGTCCGTGAGGCGCGGGCGCAGGTCCGCGAGGGCGCGTCCGGAGATGACGGCGACCTCGGTGCGGGGCAGGGCCGCCAGGCGGCGCAGGGCGTCGAGCGCCTCCGCGCGGGCGCGTGCGTCGGCGGGTCGATCGACGATGTCGGCGAGCGTGCCGTCGAAATCGCACGCGACGAGCAGGATGGGCGTGCGCGCCAGCCCGCCGACGATCTCCTCTGGCACTCCGCTCACCCCAGCGCCTCCATGTACTGCTTCGCCCAGAAGTGCACGTCGTGACGACGGACCATCATTCGCAGAATGGCCATCCGCTGCCGGGCGTCCTGGCTGCGCATGGAAAGCGCTTCGAGCAGCGTCGCGCCCGTCCCGTCGAGGTCGCGGGGGTTCACGAGCAGCGCCCGCCGGAGCTGGCGGGCGGCGCCGGCGAACTCGCTGAGCACGAGCACGCCGCCGAGGTCCGGGCGTGCCGCGCAGAACTCCTTCGCCACCAGGTTCATCCCGTCGCGCAGCGGGGTCACCATCATGACGTCGGTCGCGCGGTAGTAGGCGACGAGTTCCTCGCGCGAGAGGTTCCGCCGGAAGTAGTGCACCGCCACGCGCCCGGGCTGGCTGAACTCCCCGTTGATGCGTCCCACGGTCTGCTCCACGCTGGTGCGCAGCTCCGCGTACTCCTGCACGGACTCGCGCGAGGGCACCGCGACCTGCACCAGCACCGCCCGCTCGGCCGAGAGCTGCTTGTCGTGGAGCAGCTGCTCGAAGACCTTGAGGCGCAGGTCGATGCCCTTGGTGTAGTCGAGGCGGTCGACGCACAGGATGATCTTGCGGCTGCCCACGTCCTTGCGGATCTGCTTCACGCGCGCGAGCGTGGCGGGCTGCTCGGCGATCGACTCGAACTCGCCGAAGTCGATCGAGATGGGGAAGGCATTCACGCGGACCCTGCGCCGATCGATGTGCAGCTCGGTGTCCGTGCCTTCGAGGTCGAGGAACCGGCGTGCCAGGCGCGAGAAGTTCTGCACGTCGCTGAACGTCTGGAAGCCCACGAGGTCCGCGCCGCAGAGGCCGCGCAGGATCTCGGCGCGCCAGGGCAGCCACGCGAAGAGCTCTTCCGGCGGGAAGGGGATGTGGAGGAAGAACCCGATGCGCAGGTCCGGGCGCAGTTCGCGCAGCATCGCGGGGACGAGCTGGAGGTGAAAGTCCTGCACCCAGACGAGGTCGTTCGGACGCGCCGCCGCCGCCGCCGCCCGTGCGAAGCGCCGGTTCACCTCGAGGTACGAGCGCCACCAGTGTCGCTGGAACTCGGGCGTGCGGATGGCGTCGTGGTAGAGGGGCCAGAGTGTGCGGTTCGAGAACCCGTGGTAGTAATCGCGGATCTCGGCGTCGGTCAGGGTCACCGGGCGGATCGGCACGCCGTCGTGCGTGAAGGCCCGCAGCGAGCGGTCCGCCGAGCCGGTCCAGCCGACCCAAGCGCCCTTGCGGGCGCGCACGATGGGCAGCAGTGCGGTGACGAGCCCGCCCGGGCTCACCTCCCACCCGCCGGAGCGCGAGTGCGCGAGGGGCAGCCGGTTCGCCACGATGATGATGCGTCGGCTGGTTGCCATGCGAGATGGATGCACGATCGAAGGGTTCGATGCTAGCGCACCGGTCCGCCCGTCGCGTGGATGAGGACCTCTTCATCGCGCGGTCCGCGCGTCGTCCAGCAGGTTGAGCGCCCGCGCGAGCGCGATCTCCAGGTCCGAGCACGCGGCCCCGCCGTCGTCCCATGCGCCCGCGCGCCGCAACTGCTCGAACTGATCGCCCCGCAGCCCCGCGATGACCATCCGCCGGTGCTCGCCGCGCATGCGCTCCAGCACGCCCGCGATCTGGTGCACCGCGTTGGAATCCAGCGACGTGACTTCGTCGAGGTCGAGCACCACCACGCGGACCCGCGGCGGCAGGCGGTCGGCCCACGCCGTCAGGTCCGGCAGGCGCTGCGCGCCGGTCGGATGGTCGCGATCGCGCCGCAGGTGATACACGCCGATCTCGGGCGGCAGGCCGAAGTCCTTCGTCACCAGGTCCGATGCCTCGATCTCCGCGATGGGGCGCGTCGCGTCGACGAACACCAGCCACAGCAGGAATGCCACCGGCGGGAACATCGACCACCGGGGAAGCGTGTCGAACGCGATCGTGCCGAGCGCCGCCCCGAGCAGGAACGACCCGAACACCGACGCGAGCAGCACCAGACGCCGGGCGCCGGGCTGCGCCGACAACGCGCCCGTGGTGCGAGGTGTGCCCGTGCGTTCGCGCGGCCAGGAGAGAAGCTGCGCGAACTCGAGCCCGACGTCGGTCAGCACGCCGGTCACGTGCGTCGTGCGCACGACGCCGTTGGAGATCCGCGTGATCGTCGCGTTCTGCAGGCCCATGGCGCACGACGCAATGCCGCCGAGCAGGTACGTGCCCGAGGGGCCGGTCAACACGCTGCCCTCGCGCACTTCCACGCCGATGGCGAAGAGCCCGAGCAGCACCGCCTCCACCAGCATCGGCGTGACGTAGATGGACTCCCACCCGCGCCGGCGCGCGTGCTCGGTGAGCAGGCCCGACAGCACCGCGCCGCACAGGAACGTCACCAGCAGGAACCCCGCCAACGCCGCCAGCGCCCACTTGCCCTCGACCACGTCTCGCCCGAGCATCGACGTGGTCCCCGAGATGTGCGAGATCGCCGTCCCGAGCGCGAGCACCGCGATGAGATTCGTGTAGCCCGACACCCAGGCGAGCGTCACCGCCAGACGGGCCTGCTGCTGGAAGGAATGGGCCTGCGAGATGAACACGGGGAGTTCATCGGCATTGTAGAGCGGCGTTCGGGCCGCCGTAGGGAGAATGTTCGGTATCGCCGCAGCACTTTCCGACGTGACGCCCCCCGGGCCTCGCCCCGCGCGCGTCCCGCAATCCGCTAGGCTATCCGCCACACTCAGGAGTCACGGACCATGGGCGCACTTCACAAGATCTGGACGGATGCGAAGAAGAAGGTCAAAGACTGCGACGCGCTGTTCAAGGACAACCTCGGCGGCGCGCTCGACAAAGCGGAAAACACCTACCTCGATTACAAGAAGTACGAAGACAACCTCGAGAAGGTCGTGACGAACGTGGACAAGGTGAAGGTCGAGGCCGAGAAGGCCGAGAAGCTCGTCAAGTCGTACTTCACGACCCTGCAGAACGCCAAGACCAAGCCCAGCAAGCCTCCCGTGCCCTTCCCCGACAACGAGAAGATCATCCTCAAGACGGCATTGAACGACCTCGCCGGGCGACTCGCGGCGTACATCGCCGAGGTCAAGAACAAGAAGATGCCCACGCTCGATGAAGTCAACGCCTGGCGCGGCAAGCACACGAAGGGCGCGATCAAGGAAATGGGGCTGTAGCACCGGCTTTTCACGCCGGTTCGTGGTCGTCGCTCCTTCCGCGCGAATTCCTCGCGCCTGAATCTCAAGTCACATGAAGAATGTGCGAACGCCGCGGCGCGGCTGCAGATACGGCTTGACAAGGGGGGGGGGTTAACCTTCCACTATGAACTCGCTTCTTCGCCGTCCTGCAAAGTTCCTGATTGCAATTATCACTCTTCCTGCGTTCGCGTATGGGCAGGGAGTTGCTATGTCGGAGTGCGACCCGTGTGTCGTACCCGTCGAGGACGATCCATGTTGCATCGCATTTGCGACAAAGTGCCAGCGATTCACATCACCGCCGGTCGTTACCATGGGTGTGCTCGTCCGTGACTACCTCGAGCTCGATTGCGTGAACTGCTGCAAGTACGAACCCGATGAGTGTCACGGGAATGACCCGATTCCGGAACTTCGAACCTGTGTGCTGGATGGTCCGTCATTCACCGAAACCGCGTGGTTCATGCCGGGCGTCCGCGGAAATCCTCAGTCGGCAATCATCAACTGGCTACGAAACGCGATAGGAATGAATCCCATTCCCTACTTTCCCGGTCCAGTCTGCACGCTAAACGCGCCCAAGTGTGAATGGCAGGCAACTCTGTCATGGGTCGAATACGAAGAGGGACGGGAGGTTGAATCTACGTTGACATGGGCGATGACCGGCTCATGGGTCACGGTTCCCGTTGCGCCATGCGATTTCTCTTGGGTTGGCTGCCCGGTGGCTGGAACTCCGTGGATCGTCATGGGTTTGTACTGTGGCGGTATCGAGATCATATCTGCGAAGGCAAACCGATTTTGGGATAACGGCTGCGGATCCCCTTTCTCGAAGCAGTGTCTGCCTCGTATTCCCTGCGAATAGGTGCAATTGAACGGAGCGTCCCCATGCGTCGCATCGCCACCAGCGTTCTTTCGGCGGCCATTTGCCTCGGGGCAAGCGGCACTGCGTCGGGCCAGTGCGACGACGCACGTGCGTTTGAGGCCGAGGTTCGCGCGCTCGGCGTCCGCATGGCAGAGCCGGAGACCGCTGGGCGCCTCCTCGCGCAGGCGAGCGCGATTCTCGCGGACGAAGCCTGCGTCGGCGCTCATCCGGGCGTGCGTCTCATCGCGGCTCGGTTGGCAGAAGCGACGGGCGATTGGCGCCGGCTGCACGAACTCAGCGGCGCGGCGCTCCAGCGTGAGGCAGGCCCGGCGGTGTCGCGCGTGGAAACCCGCGCACACTGGCTCTGCGAGCGGGCGAACGCGTCGTACCGCCTGGTCAGCGGTGAACCCCCCGCGCCCCCCGGCGTCGATCTCGCGGGCGACGTTGCGGTGTTCGCAGAGTACATCGGAACAATCAGCCGTGACGGGCGTCTGGCCGATCCGAGCATGTGGCGTCAGTTTGCGGCCGACGCACTGATCCGCAACGCGTCAGTTGTTCGCTCGGGCGGAGACTTCGCGGGTGCCGCCGCCGCCGAGCGTGCCGGAGCGGCATTCGTCGCATCGTTCGGGGCGACGCGCGAGGCCAACGCCGCATTGAGGGGCTTCGCGTCCGACGAGTTCCTGCAGAGGGCGGCGACCGACGAGATTCGAAGCGGGAACATCACCCAGGCGGCGGACACGATCCGCGAGATCCACGCGAATCCGGCGAGCGCCCGGCACGCCGCGATGCATGCGCAGTTGCTCCTTCGCGCCGCGAGGGACCAGAGGCAGCTCGGCCCGTTCGTCTGTCTTCTCTGGGATCGTCTGCCCCACGACGCCGACACGGTGAACCTTGTTGCCAACGCCGCCGTCGTCGCCCAGCCCGAGGACGAGGTTGTTCTCGCCCGGATCGTGGACGACTGCCTGACACTCGACGCGGCCGTTCTTGACGAGGCGACGCGTCTCCGCAACACACGGCTGACGCCGGCGCGGGCGGCCGCCACCGGCCCGGTGCACGCGCACCTGCTCATGAACCGCGCGATCTTCGCGGCGTCTGCGGGCGATCGGGCCCTGGCGGACGCGCTGGTCGAGGACGTTCGTGCCCGCGGCTGGTTTGGCGAGTGGTGCAAATCGCACATGACCAGGATCAGGTTCGAGCAGGGACGCCAACGCTGATCGGTGAACGCCCGCGCTACTATCGGGGCCTTTCGAGGAAGCCCCCATATGGAAGCCGGGATTGTCGGTCTGCCCAACGTCGGCAAGAGCACGCTGTTCAATGCGCTGACGCGCGGCAACGCCCTCGCCGCGAACTACCCCTTCGCCACGATCGAGCCGAACGTCGGCGTCGTGCCCATCCCCGACGCACGCCTCGCGCGGATCACGAAGTACATCCCGCCGCAGAAGGTCATCCCCGCGGCGTTGCGCCTGGTCGACATCGCCGGCATCGTGAAGGGCGCCAGCAAGGGCGAGGGGCTGGGCAACAAGTTCCTCAGCCACATCCGCGAGGTCGACGCGATCCTGCAGGTCGTCCGCTGCTTCACCAAGGCCCCGGGCGGCGAGGACGTGCTGCACGTCGCGGGCTCGGTCGATCCCATCCGCGATATCGACATCATCAACACCGAACTCATCCTCGCCGACCTCGAGACCGTCGAGGGTGCGTGGAGCAAGAGCGAGCGGGCCGCCAAGAGCGGCAAGCCCGAGGACGTCGCCCGCTTCGAGGTGCTGAAGAAGCTCAAGCCCGTGCTTGGCGAAGGACGCGCGGCCCGTGCGGCGAAGATCGAGGAGCCCGAGCAGCAGCGCCAACTCAAGCACCTCGGGCTCATCACCGCCAAGCGCGTGCTGTACGTGATGAACGTCGACGAAGACGACCTCGCCGGCCAGAGCGCCGCGTGCCAGGCCGTGCGCCAGTACGCCGCCAAGGAAGGCTCCGAGGTCGTCCCGGTGTGCGCGAAGATCGAGAGCGAACTCTCGCAGATGACGCCCGAGGAGCAGCAGGAGATGCTGGCGGCGTACGGGCTGACCGAGCCGGCGCTCGCCGCCGTCGCCCGCGCGACGTACCACCTGCTCGGGCTGCAGTCGTACTTCACGGCGGGCGAGAAGGAAGTGCGGGCGTGGACGGTGCCGGTGGGCGCGACGGCCCCGCAGGCCGCGGGCGTCATCCACACCGACTTCGAACGCGGGTTCATCCGCGCCGAGGTCTACACCCTCGAAGACCTCGAGAAGCACAAGAGCGAGAAGGCGATCAAAGAGGCCGGGCGGATGCGCATCGAGGGCAAGGAATACGTCATGAAGGACGGCGACATCTGCCACTTCCTGTTCAACGTCTGACAGGTCGTTCAACGTCCCAGTCAGCCGACCGAACCGCCCGCCAACTCCTCTACCGCCCGCACCAGCCCGCCCGTCACCCGCGCGAAGCGTTCGAAGTCGATCTTGTCTGGCGTGTCCTGCTGGGTGTGGTAGTGCCGGTAGCGCAGCGGGGCCGTGTCCGTCACCATCAGCCCGGGATAGCCGCACTTCCAGTACGACCAGTGGTCGCTCGCGCCCGCGCGGGGGATGATCGCGGGCACCGCGGCTCCCTCGCACGGGAAGGGCGTCGTCCGCCGGAACGTCTCCACGCAGCGCGCGACCAGCGCGCGCGACTCGTGCAGCCCCACGAACGACACGAAGTTGCCCACCTTCGGGTAGTACCGCGAGAGCAGGGGCGGGTAGCGCTGGCTGCCGGGCTCGTCGGTGTAATGCCCGAGCGTTTCGGGCGTGAGCATCGCGACGATGTTCTCGCCCGCCGCGCGGCATGATCGCGCGTGCACCAGGCTGCCCATCGCCTCCGTCCAGAACCACGGGGGCTCCTCGTTCGCGTAGAGCACGAAGCGGAGCGTGCGGCCTGGGGCGCGGGCGGGCGGGCCCGGCGCGCCGAAGTAGGCCGCGAGCGCGAGCGTGCACGCCACGCCGCTGGCGTTGTCGTTCGCCGCGGGGCAGGGCCCGCTGCGGAGCTCGATGCTGTCGTAGTGCGCGCCGACGACGATGATCTCGCTGGGGCGCGACGAGCCGGGGATCTCGGCGATGATGTTCGCGCACTCGACGCCTTCCACGACGTACGTCTGCTCGCGGGGTGTCAGCCCGCACGCCCGCAGGCGGCCCGCGAGGAACGCGCGCGCCCGCGCGTACACGTCGGGGTGGAACCAGTTGCGGGCGCGATAGTCGGTCGCGAGCGCCTCGACATCACGGCGGAGTGCGCCGGCCAGCGCCGCTTCGTCGGGCGTGACGGGCGGCAGGGGACCGGCGTGCGATGTGCCGGGAAACCGCAGTTGCAGACGCGGGATCGGCGAGGCGCCCACCACGCCCCGCAGCATCGTCCAGAGCGACATGCCCCGCTTGCTTCGTTCCATTGCGGGGCGAGCATACCCGCTGCGAGGCGTGGGCCGCCCACTCACCCCTCACCCCCTCACCCACTCGCTGTCTCGCTGTCTCGCTCTCTCGCTGTCTCGCTCTCTCGCTGTCTCGCTCTCTCGCTGTCTCGCTCTCTCGCTGCCTCGCTGCCTCGCTGCCTCCTACATCCTCCCAACCATGTAGTTCGGGCTTTCCTTCGTGATGAGGATGTCGTGGGGGTGGTTCTCGACGACGGTCGCGTTCGACACGCGGCAGAACCGGGCGTCGCGTCGCAGCGCCTCGATCGTGCCGCAGCCGCAATACCCCATCGCGCTGCGCAGCCCGCCCACCAGTTGGTACACGAACTCGGCGAGCGAGCCCCGGTACGTCACCAGCCCCTCGACCCCTTCGGGGACGAACTTCTGCGTCACCTTGCCGTCGGGCGCGACCTTGTCGGCCTGGCGGTAGCGGTCGGCGCTGCCCGCGTTCATCGCGCCCTCGCTGCCCATGCCCCGGTAGCTCTTGTACCGGCGTCCCTGGTGGATCACGATCTCCCCGGGCGATTCGTCGAGCCCCGCGAAGAGCGAGCCCATCATCACGCAGCTCGCGCCCGCGGCGATCGCCTTGGGGATGTCGCCCGAGAGGCGGATCCCGCCGTCCGCGATCACCGGCACGTCGGGGTCGATCTCCGCCACCGCGTCGGCCACGCTCATCACCGCGGTGATCTGCGGCACGCCCACGCCCGTCACCACGCGCGTCGTGCAGATGCTCCCGGGCCCGATGCCGACCTTCACCGCGTCGACGCCCGCCTCGATCAGGTCGCGCGCCGCGTCGGCGGTCGCGATGTTGCCCGCGATCAGTTGCACGCCCGCCCAGCGCTTGCGGATCTCGGCGACCGTGCGCAGCACGTTCTCGCTGTGCCCGTGGGCGGTGTCCACCACCAGCACGTCCACCTCCGCCGCCAGCAGCGCCTCCACACGCTCGAACTGCATCACGCCCACCGCCGCCCCGCAGCGCAGGCGCCCGCGCTCGTCGCGGCATGCGCGCGGGAACTGGCTCTGGCGCTCGATGTCCTTCATCGTGATGAGCCCGGCCAGGCGCCCGCCCTCGTCCACCAGGATCAGCTTCTCGACCTTGTTCTCGTTCAGGACGCGCTCGGCGTGGTCGAGGCTCGTTCCCGGCGGCGCGGTGATGAGCCCCGACGAGGTCATCACCTCCCGCACCGTCGTGCCCGTGTCTTCCACGAACTTGAGGTCACGGCGCGTGATGATCCCGACGACCTTCCCCTTGCCGCGCAGGTTCGTGCCCCCGTCCTCCGTCACCGGGAAGCCCGAGACGTGGTACGTCCGCATGAGCTCCTTGGCGCGCGCCACGCTGTCGCCGGGCCCGAGCGTGATCGGATCGACGATGATGCCGTTCGCCGAACGCTTGACCTTCGCGACCTCGCGCGCCTGCGCCTCCACGCTCAGGTTCTTGTGGATGATCCCCAGCCCGCCCTCCTGCGCGAGCGCGATCGCCAGCGACGACTCCGTCACCGTGTCCATCGGCGCCGACACCAGCGGGATGTGCAGGCGGATCGATCGCGTCAGCCGCGTCGACGTGTCGGCTTCAGCCGGCATCACCCCCGAGCGGCGCGGCAACAGCAGCACGTCGTCGAACGTGATCCCGTCGGACACGATCTTGGGGTGGGCAGAGGCGGGGGCCGGGCTCGCGGTCGCGCCCGTGGATCGGAGAAGCCGTGGGTTCGCGATGCCTTCCATGAAACAGGGTTGGGGCGGAGGCATCCAAGGTCAAGTGCCGACCTCTCATCCCCAAACGATCGACCGTCGAAGCACCCGCGGGCGCGGGGTAGGATCGCCCGTGGAACGGCAGGACGGCACCCGCATCGACCTGACCAGCCGCCCCGACCTCGGGCGGAGCGAATGGCTCCTCACCAACGCCCTGGGCGGGTTCGCGATGGGCTGTGCCGACGCCGTCCCCCGCCGCCGGTACCACGCGCTGCTCATCGGCGCCACGACGCCCCCCGTCGGTCGCGTCGTCGCCCTCGCCCACGTCGCCGACTCGATCGTCGTCGCGGCCGGCGATCGCCCCGAGCGAATCGACCTGTCGGACTTTGACTTCCCCGGCAGGCCCGCCGCCCGCTCGCCCGACGAGTTCATCGCCGATCCGGCCCGCGTCTCCTGGCGGTGGATCACCCCCGCCGGCTCGGTCCGCCGATCCCTCGAACTCGCCGATGCCCGCAACGCCGGCATCCTCACCTACGAGCGCGACGGCGAACGCCCCGCCCGCCTCGAACTCCGCCCGCTCGTCGCGCTCCGCGACTTCCACGAACTCGCCCACGAGCACGCCGGCGCCCCCTCGCTCACACTCGAAGGCCCCGACGCCTGCGTCCTGCGGGCCGGCTCGCGCGAACTGCGCCTGCGCTGCGTGGTCGCCCGCTTCGAGCCCGCCCCGGACTGGTGGCGCGCCTTCCAGTACGCCTTCGACCGCGAACGCGGGCAGGACTTCGCCGAGGACCTGTTCTGCCCGGGAACGTTCGTCGTCGACCCCTGGCCCGCGGGCGCCGTCCCGCGGCTCGAGGCCTGGACCGACGGGCAGACCCCGCCCCCGCCCGAGCCCGCCTCGCCCAAGCGCGCCCGCCTGCGCGTGCTGCGCGAACGCGTCGGCCCGCGCCTGTCCGACGCCCACCGCTCTGCCGGGGCCGCGCTCGCCGACGCGTCCGACCACTTCATCGTGCGGCGTGACCTGCCATCGGGCGGCTCGATGGCGACGATCATCGCGGGCTACCCGTGGTTCTCCGACTGGGGGCGCGACTCGATGATCGCGCTGCGCGGGCTGCTGCTCGCGACGGGGCGCGTGCCCGAGGCCGTCGGCGTGCTGCGCGCCTTCGCCGGGCAGCGCCGGCGGGGCCTGATCCCCAACTGCTTCATCGATTCGTCGGGGCACGCGGAGTACAACACCGCCGACGCGGCCCTGTGGTTCGTGCACGCCGCCCTCGACGCGGCCGAGGCCGGCGCCGACCCGGGCATCGTCGCCGCCGAACTCCTCCCCGCGTGCGTCGACATTCTCCGCGCCTACGCCGCGGGAACCGACTACGACATCCGTGCCGACGCCGACGCCCTGATCCGCGCGGGCACGCCCGGCACGCAGCTCACGTGGATGGACGCCGCCCGCGATGGCGTGGTCTTCACCCCGCGGAGCGGGAAGCCGGTCGAGCTCAACGCGCTCTGGATCGCCGCGCTGCGACGCATGGCGAGCGCCGACGCCGCCCGCCGCGCCGAATGGGGCGCGCTGGCCGACCGCGCCGCGTCGTCGTTCTCGAAGTTCTGGAACCTCGAGCGTCGCTGCCTGTTCGACTGCCTGCCCGACGGCGACACGCCGCCCTCCGACGAGATCCGCCCGAACCAGATCTACGCCGTCAGCCTCCCGCACTCGCCGCTGTCGCGCGAGCAGCAGCGCGCGGTGGTGGAGTGCGTGCGCAACCAGTTGCTCACCCCGATGGGCCTGCGCACGCTCGAACGCGACGACTTCCGCTATCGCCCGCGCTACGAGGGGACGCTCTTCGAGCGCGACGGCGCGTACCACAACGGCACGGCGTGGCCCTTCCTCCTCGGGCCCTACGCCGAGGCCGTCCTCCGCGTCGGCGACTTCTCGCCCCAGGCCCGGCGCGACGCGTTCGACGCGATCGCGCCCCTGCTGGGGCTGCTCACCGGCACGCCCCAGTCGCCCACGCCCATCGGCGCCGTCGCCGAGATCTACGACGCCGAACGCCCGCAGCGCCCGCAGGGGTGCCCCGCCCAGGCCTGGAGCGTCGGCGAACTGCTCCGCGTCCTGCTGCTCATCGACGAGCCCGCTCCCACCGCTCGACCGCGTCAATAGTTCCGCCGGATGCGATACCTCGCGATCGACCTGGGAGACGCCCGCACCGGCCTCGCGCTGGGCGACGCGCAGACGCGCATCGTGTCGCCCCTCTCGGTGCTCGAAGTCCGCCGCGACGAACGCGCCGGCGACGCCCTCCTCGACGCCCTCGTCCGCGCTATCGACGACGCGCTGGGCCCGCCCGCCCGCCGTCGCGCCGCGCTGGTCGTCGGGCTCCCGCTCAACATGGACGGCTCCGAAGGCCCCCGCGCCGCGCTCACCCGCGCCTTCGCCGCCCGCATCGCCGAGCGTGCCGGCCTGCCCGTGCACTTCCACGACGAGCGCCTCTCCAGCGCCGACGCCGACTGGCGCATGGCTCGCTCGGGCCTCACCCACGCCCAGAAGAAAGCACGGCGGGACGCGCTCGCCGCGTGCGCCATCCTCTCGGACTTCCTCGCCACCCTCCCGGGGAGCACGCCCGGCGATTCTCCGGCGTCGGACCACGACTAATCGCCTTTGGCGCGCGGGGCGGCCCGGTCCTTGGGCACCCCCGGCCCCGCTCGTGAAACCCGGGCCTCACCGCCGCGTCTGACACACGCGGGACGCGCCCGTGCGTGCCGGCATGTCACGGGGCGTCACCTAGGATCAACGCATGCCGCTCGTGAACCTGCTCGTCGCCGCGATTCTCACGGTTCAACCCGGCGCCCAGCCGCGCACCGATGAGCCCCCTCTTCCCGACGGCCCGTGCGTCGCCCCGACGAACCCGCCCGCGCCCGACGCCCCCCGCGCCGTGCCGCCCGCGTCCGACGCGCCGTTCGCGAGCGCGGGCGACATGCTCAACGCGCTCGAGAAGGCCGACGCCGAGCTGCGCACGCTCACCGCGGACCTGAAGTTCGAGCGCGAGTTCGAGATCCAGGGCGACCGGCAGGTGCGCGTCGGCAAGCTCTTCTACAAGGACTTCACGCCCGAGGGGAACGTGACGCCCGACGCAGCGCCCGCGCCGCGCGACCGTCGCTTCGCGGTGCGCTTCGAGAGCCTCCAGGTCGGCAGCCGCCTCATCCCCGAGGTGTACGAGGTGCTCTTCGACGGGCAGTGGCTCATCGAGAAGCGCCCGGCGAACAAGGAACTCACCCGGACGCAGATCGTCCGCGCGGGCGACACGTTCGATCCGCTGCGCATCGGCCAGGGGCCCTTCCCGCTGCCCGTGGGCCAGAAACGCGCCGAGATCGAGGCACGCTACGACGTCACGCTGCTCGCGCCCGACGACGGGCTCGAGGCCCTCGACGCCAAGGACACGCCCGCCCTCCGCGCGTTCGTCGCGGGGTCGCAGCAGCTGCGCCTGGTCGTGAAGCCCGCGCTCGCCGCGACCGAGGACCTCCGCGAGATCCGCCTGTGGTACCGGCGGGGCGACGACGCCATGCTGCTCCCGCGACTGGCCCGCACCGTCAACCGCGCGGGCGACATCGGCCTGGTGCAGATGATCAACGTCCGCGTGAACACGCCGATCGCGCCCGAATCGCTCGATACCGCGGCCCCCGCCGACTGGAACCAGCAGGTGCGGACGCTTCCCCCGTCCTCCGCCGGCAAGGAGTGAGCCGATCGGGCCGATAGCATCGCGAGGGACCGTCCTCCGCGGAAGGAGCCGCACCATGCCAGAGCCCGCCCGCTCGTCGCCATCCGCCCGCGCCAAGTGGGCCTGGCTGCTCGTCGCCCTGCTCGGGTGGATGCCCGCCGCGCGGGCCCAGGTGGCGCCCGCCGACGTCCCAACGCCCGCCGCCCCCGCCCCGCCGGCCGAGGCGTTCCCCGCGCCCGAAGTTTCCGACGCCGTCACGCGTTTGCTCGAGCAGCCCTACCTGCGCGAGGACGAACGCCGCCTCCTCCGGATCCGGCACGGCGTGTGGGAAGACGCCGACCTGCAGACGCCCGCCGACCATGCCCGCGCCGCGCTGGTCCGCGGCGCGCTGCGGTCTCCCGCGCTCGACGACGAGCAGGCCCCCGCGCTCGACCGCGCCGAGGCGCACCTCCGCCGCGGCAACCCGGCGCGCGCGCTCGAACTGCTGGACGGGGCCGAGGCGCCCCAGGGCCCGGCCGCGGCCCGCGCCGCCCGCCTGCGGGGCGAGGCCCTGGCCGATCTCGGTCGGTTCGACGACGCGATCGCGGCACTGACGCCGCTGGCCGGGATGCTCGCGAATGCGCGCGACGCCGACGAGGCGGGCGACGCCGCGATGGGGCTGCTGCTGCTTGCGCGTCTCGTGGGGCCGGCCGACGAGCGTGCGATGAAGTACCAGCCGATGCTCGATGCGCTGGGGCGGGCGCGCGAAACGCTCAACCGCCTGGCGTGGAGCGTCCCGCTGGCCGAGGCGATGCTGCTGTACGAGAAGGACCGGTACGCCGAGGTGGGCCCGGCGATCGAGAACACGCTGACGCTGAACCCGCGGTGCGCCGCGGCGTGGTCGCTGCTCGGGCGTGCCGCGGTCGACAGCTTCGACTTCCCGCGCGCCGAGGCGATCGCGCTGCGCCTGGATGAACTCGCGGGCGAAGCCACGATCGACGGCGCGATCATCCGGTCGATGGTCGAGGTCCGCCGGGGCGAGGGCGCCGCGGCCGAACGGGCGCTGGAGGGGGCCCGCGGGGCGTTCCCCGACAGCCGCGCCGTGCGGGCGCAGTGGGCCGCCGCCGCCGCCGCACGCTTCGACTTTGCCGCCGCCGACGCGCGCCTGGCGGAGCTCGACGCGCTCGCGCCCGGCACCCCGGTGGGGCAGCTCGCGGTGGGGCGCGCGATGGCCTCGGCGCGCCAGTACGAGGAGGCCGCCCGGTACCTCCGGGCCGCGGCCGAGCGTGCGCCGCGCTGGGCCGAGCCGGTGATCGAGCTGGGCCTGTCCGAGCTGCAGGCCGGACGCGACGCGCAGGCGCTGGACGCGCTGGAGCGCGGGGCGACGATGGACCAGTACAACGTGCGTGCCGCGAACAGCCTGACGCTGCTGCGCGAACTGCGGTCGTACCTGCGCTTCGAGAGCGAGCACTTCGTCGTGCGATGCCGCCCCGGGCAGGACGAGATCCTGGCGCGCGAGATGCTCGCGCAGCTCGAGAAGATCTTCGCGCGCGTGACCGGCGACGGGCCGGGCGGCATCCGGCACGCGCCGAACCACAAGACCGTCGTCGAGCTCTACCCCGATCACCGCTGGTTCAGCGTGCGCATCGCCGGGCTGCCACAACTGCACACGATCGCCGCCGCCACCGGGCCGGTCATCGCGATGGAAGCCCCGCGCACCGGGCCCGGGCACAAGGTGGGGACGTACGACTGGGCGCGGGTCGTGCAGCACGAGTACGTGCACACGGTCACGCTCTCGCGCACGAAGAACCGCCTCCCGCACTGGTTCACCGAGGCGTCCGCCGTGTACCTCGAGGACGCGCCCCGCGGGTACAGCACGGTCCAGCTCCTCGCCCGCGCGGTCGAGACCGGGACGCTCTTCGACCTCGACTCCATCAACGTCGGGTTCGTCAGGCCCCGGCGACCCAGCGATCGCGCCCTGGCCTACGCGCAGGGGCACTGGATGTACGAGTACATCATCGAGCGGTGGGGGAACGAAGCGCCGCTGCAACTCATGGACCTGTACGCCGCCGGCGTGCGCGAGCCCGAGGCCTTCCGCACCGTGCTCCAAACGTCGCGCGAGGACTTCCTCGCCGGCTTCACAGACTGGGCGCGCGAGCAGCTCGTGGCCTGGGGCATGTCCGCGACCGACGAACGCCCGGGCATCCTGACGCTCCTCTCCCGGAGCGGCGCCGACGAGCCCTCGCCCCCGCTCATCGCCGAGTGGCTCTCCTCGCACCCCGACAACCCCTTCGTGCTCGAACTCGCGCTCGAGCAGGCCACCAAAGACGCCCCCGCCGACGTCCCCGCCCTGTGCGAGCGCTACGCCAAGGCCCGCCCGGTCGATCCGCTCCCGCACAAGCTGCTCGCGGCGTTGTACCTCTCGGGCCAGGACGCCCCCGCGGGCAAGAGCCCCCTCGACGCCATCCCGCACCTGGAGTATCTCGACGCGCGCGAGCAGAGCTCGCCCGGCTACGCCGCCGAGATCGCGCGCCTGTACGCGACGAAGAAGGAGTTCCCTCGCGCGCTCGCGTCGGCCGCTCGCGCGACGCAGATCGCCCCCTACGACGCGACCATCCGCGAGTTCGCGGCGACCATCGCCCTCATGGCGAACGACCTCGACGCCGCCGAGCGTCACCTCCGGGCGCTCACCATCCTCGAGCCCGACCGCACGGCGCACCAGCGTCGGCTCGATGCGCTGCTCGCACGTCGCGCCTCACCCGCCCCTTAGCACGCCACCGCGCCCGCCCCCGCGGGCCCGTCCGCCTGCGGCTCGCTCTCCCGGGCCCACCCGCTCGTCTCCCGGAACCAGCCTTCCAGCGCCGCCACGATCTCGCCCGGCGTGGCCCCGGCAAAGTCCATCACCGGACCCACCGTCAGCGTTGAGCGGCTCGTGCGCCACAGGCTCTCCCACGCCTTGTCCGCCTGGGGCGTGCCCGAGATCCAGATCGGAAGCACCGGTGCGCGCGTCCGCGCGACCAGGAACCCGATCCCCGGCTGGAACGCGCGCAGCCGTCCCGGCGGACGCTCCAGGCCTCCCTCGGGAAACACGCCCAGCACGCCCCCGTCCGCGAGGTGGCGCAGCGCCTCGCGCGTGCCCCCGAGATCGCGCCCGCGCCGGTTCACCGCGATGATCCGCGCCCACTGCCAGAAAAACCCCAGCCGGGGCGTCATCATGTCCGACCCCATCATCCACCGGACTTCGAAGGGCGTCACGCCCTGCACCAGCAGCGGGTCGACCCCGGCCGTGTGATTGCACACGACGATCAGCGGCCCGGTGTGCCGCCCACCGGGAATCTCGCCCCGCACCCGCACGCGGTGCACCAGCCGCGCGTACAGGCGATTCGCGAAGTAGAAGAATCCGGTGACGACGTCCCCGCGCGGGTTGTCCTCCAGCCGACGGCTGAGCACAGCCCACCCCAGCCACGCCGCCGCGAGGATGATCCACCACAGGACTGACATCGAACCGGCATGTTAGCGGTCACTGAAGATTTGTCATGCCCGTATCGCCCGCATGAAGCCGGTTTCACACGGTCGGGGCGCTCGTGTTCGGGGGCGGTCAGGCCCGCCCCTAGAGTTCTCCATGACCGATCTCTGGGCCCAGCGCCGGGACGATTCCATCCGCGCCGTGGAGCCCCTGGCGGTGCGGATGCGTCCCCGCACGCTCGACGAGATCGCCGGGCAGGAGCACATCCTGGGGCCCGGCAAACTCCTGCGCCGGATGCTCGCGGCCGACGCCATCACCAGCCTGATCCTGCACGGCCCGCCCGGCACGGGCAAGACCACCCTCGCCGAGGTCATCGCCGGGCACACGAAGCGCGCGTTCGTGCGCGAGAACGCCGCCAGCGTGGGCGTGAAGCGCATCCGCGAGTTCGTCGAAGAGGCCGGCAATCGCCTGGACCTCGAACGCCGGCGCACCATCCTGTTCCTCGACGAGATCCACCGGTTCACGCGTGCGCAGCAGGACGTGCTGCTGGCAGATGTCGAGCGCGGGCTGATCACGCTGATCGGCGCGACTACCGAGAACCCGCTGTTCGCGGTGAACTCGGCCCTGGTGAGCCGCAGCACGCTCCTGCGCCTGGAACCCCTCAGCGAAGACGCGATCATCGGCGTGCTGCGCCGGGCGATCGCCGACCCGCAGCGCGGGTATGGGCGCCTGCCGGTGCGCGTCGCGGACGACGCGCTCGCCGTGTGGGCGGCCAAGAGCGACGGGGACGCCCGGCGCGCCCTGACCGCCCTGGAAGTCGCGGTGCTGAGTTCGAAATCGCACGCGACCCAGGACGAACTCGTGATCGATCGCGCCGCGGCGGAGGACTCGATCCAGCAGAAGGCCGCCGTGTACGACGGGACGGGCGACGAGCACTACGACACGATCTCGGCGTTCATCAAGAGCGTGCGGGGGACGGACCCGGACGCGGCGGTGTACTGGCTCGCGCGGATGATCGAGGCGGGCGAAGACCCCCGGTTCATCGCGCGCCGCCTGGCGATCCTCGCGAGCGAGGACATCGGCAACGCCGACCCGCGCGGGATCATGGTCGCCGCGGCGGCGTGGGAACTGGTCGAGCGCGTCGGCATGCCCGAGGCCCGCATCATTCTTGCGCAGTGCACCACGTACTTGGCGCTGGCCCCCAAGAGCAACGCGAGCTACCTCGCCATCGACGCCGCCGTCGCCGACGTGCGCGAGGGTCGGACCATCCCCGTGCCCGTGCACATCAAGGACGGGAACGTCCGCAAGGCGACGGCGATGAGCGCGGGCGCCACCCGGGGGGCTTCGTACGACTACGCGCACGACCACGCCGACGGGTTGGGGCGTCAGGACTATCTGGGTGTCGAGAAGCGGTACTACGTGCCCACGGACCGGGGTGCGGAGAAGGCGATGGCGGAGGTGCTGGAGCGGGCGCGGGCGGCCCGGCGCGAGGGGCCGCCGCCACCCGCCTGATTGACGCGCGAGGTTTCACACGCCCGCGCGTCGCATTCCGATACTGAGACGGGCGGGGCGCGCGGACGGCGCGGGAGCGTGTGCCATGCGGGAAGTGATTCTCGGTGCGAGGAGCGTGGAGGTGCTCGCGATGGACGACCTGCGGGAAGCGAAGGTGGCGCTCCGCGAGCGGGTCCGGGCGACCGTCCGCGAGGTGACGCCCGAACGCTGGGCCGAGGCGTCGTCGGCGGTGTGCGCCCGCATCCTGGAACTCACCGAATACCGCCTGGCCCGCGTCGTGATGCTCTACCACCCCACGCAGCGGGAACTGAGCCTGCGGGGTGTTGCCGAGGCGTGCCTGCGCACCGGGCGGACCGTGTGCCTCCCGCGTGCGAACTGGATCACCGGGCAGTTGCAGCCGGCGCGCCTGTGCGCCTGGGGCGAGGGGCTCTCCGAACCGGTCCGCGGCATCCGTGAGCCCCTGCCCGCCGCCGCCGCCGTCGCGCCCAGCCGCATCGATCTCGTTGTCGTCCCGGGCGTCGCCTTCGACGCGTGCGGCGGGCGACTGGGACGGGGGTCGGGGTTCTACGACCGGTTCCTCGCCGGGGCCGGCGGGTGCATGCGGGGCTACAAGGTCGGCGTCTGCCTCGACGAGCAGGTCGTGGAGAGCGTGCCGATGGGAGCCGCCGACACACGCCTCGACGCGGTTGTCACCCCGACGCGCGTCCTCGTGCGACAGGGGTAGCATCCAGCGTCCGGGTGCGCGCTCGCCCGCGCGACGCGCCCCCCGGGCAGACCGTCCTCGCATCTCACAAGGTGGTGACATGGCCCTCCCCTCGCAGACCGAACGCAGTTCTCATTCCGGACGCCCGGTGATGACCCGCGCCTCGCGCTCCCGCATGCCGCGCAGCGTGCTGGTCGTCACCATCGTCGTGCCGATCGTCGGGGCGCTCCTGGCGCTCTACTCGACGCTCCCCGAGGGCGGCGCCTCCCGGCAGAACGACGACGCTCCGCCCGCGCGCGATGTCGCCGACGCACGCCCCGGGCCGACGCCGAGCCAGCCCCCACCCCGACAGACCCCCCCGAGCACGCCCCGATCCCTCGTGCAGGAGACGCCCCGCCAGACCCCCGCGTCCGCCGATCGCCCCGCGCCCGGCGCCCCGGACCCCGCACGCACCTCCACGCCCACCGGGCCGGTTCCCGGCACGCTCGGCTCGGCCCTCGAGGACGCCGCCAAGCGCGCCGCCGGCACGCCTCCTCCGGCCGACACCGTCGGTGGTCGTCCGACGCCGGTGGACGTCACGCGTCCGGACCTGGCGCCGGTCCGTGAGCAGCCTGCCGACGCCGCCCCGCCCCCGCCGCGCCCGGACGGCACGCTCACGTCGAGCACCTCCACGGCCAACGTGCGGACGCTGATCGAGGCGGGCGAGCGCGCGCTGGCGTCGGGCAAGCTGGTCGAGGCGCGGGTGAACCTGAGCCGCGCGTACATGGATCCGAACATCGCCTCCGGCGACGCGGAGATGATCCGCCAGAAGCTCGGGGCGGCGAACGCCGACCTGGTCTTCTCGCCGAAGGTGACGCCGGGCGACCCGCTGACCGAGCAGTACACCGTGCAGAGCGGCGACGTGCTCGAGAAGATCCGCAAGCGCCGCGAACTGACGCCCGACTGGCACTTCATCGCGCGCGTGAACGCGCTGGCGAACCCGGACCGGCTGAAGATCGGGCAGAAGCTCAAGCTCGTCCGCGGGCCGTTCCACGCCATCGTGCACAAGAGCGACTTCCGTCTCGACCTGTTCGCGGGCTCGCCCGACGACCCGGCGTCGTGGCTGTTCATCCGTTCGTTCCGCGTGGGCCTGGGCGCCGAAGAGAGCGGCACGCCCCTGGGCACCTTCAAGATCCGCAACCGCATGGCCAACCCGTGGTGGATCAACCCCCGCACGCGCGAGCGCTTCGACGCCAACGACCCCAAGAACCCCATCGGCGAGCACTGGCTCGGCTGGGAGGGGCTGGGCGATTCCAAGGTGCACACCGGCTTCGGGCTGCACGGCACGATCGAGCCGGAGAGCATCGGGCAGCGCCGCTCGATGGGCTGCGTGCGCATGCTCGCCGACGACATCGCGTTGATGTACGAACTGCTGGCCGAGGACGTCAGCATCGTGAAGGTCGTGCCCTGACCGATCCGCGGCACCGCGCCGATCTGTTCGATGTATGGACGGGTATTGATCGGTGCAGCCTTCGGCATGTCCGACGGGTGCGGCGCGTCCGAGCGCGCGGGGCGAGGCGCGGGCCGAGCGTCGCCCCGATCGGGGATGGAGGACAAGGCCCCGCACCGGGCGATTTCGCCGAGAATTCCCGCGCAAACGTGGGTCGGAGGCTCGCAACGGGCCGGGGTTGAACCTATCATTCCAGGTTCCGGGCCGCGGGGTCCGGACGCTCCTCCGCGTCGGGGCGAACACGCCCGCGGCGCCGGCAACGCACCCTAACCGCCGAGGACACATGACGCACGCCGATCTGTCCGCGCCGAAACTCCCGAGCACGCCGGCCGAGGTCAGCCCGCCGGAGCGCGGGACGAACGGGGTGAGCGGGGTGAGCGGTGGGTACGGCGCGGCACAGATCCAGGTGCTCGAAGGGCTGGAGGCGGTCCGCAAGCGCCCGGGCATGTACATCGGGGGCACCGGGCTCAACGCGCTGCACCACCTCGTGTACGAAGTGGTCGACAACTCGATCGACGAGGCCATGGCCGGGCACGCCACGTTCGTGCGCGTCACCATCGAGCCCGACGGGACGTGCACGGTCATCGACGACGGGCGCGGCATTCCGACCGATCCCATGCGCCACGAGGACCCGACCCTCAACGGACGCCCCGCGATCGAGGTCGTGCTCACCAAGCTGCACGCCGGGGGCAAGTTCCAGCAGGAGGGCAGCGCGTACAAGGTCTCGGGCGGGCTGCACGGCGTGGGCGTCTCGTGCGTCAACGCGCTGTCTGAGCACCTCGACTGCGAGGTGTACCGCGACGGGAAGGTCTACTCGATCGGCTTCGAGCGCGGACGCGTGACCGAGCCCCTGCACGTGGTGGGCAACATCCCCTCGAACGCCGACCGCACGCGCGGCACGACCGTGACGTTCCGCCCGGACCCGACGATCTTCCCGGACACCACGTTCGACTACGCGACCCTCGCCGCCCGCCTGCGCGAGCTGTCGTTCCTCAACCCGGGCGTGACGCTGACGCTGACGGACGAGCGCGTCGGGCCCGACGGGCGGGCGCGCAGCGAGACCTTCCGGGCCGAGGCGGGCCTGCTCGAGTACGTCGAGCACCTGATGACGGGCAAGACCGCCGTCACGCCCGCGGTCGAGGTCTCGCGCGAGGACGCCGCCCAGTCGCTGCGCTGCGATGTGGCGCTGCGCTACCACGACGGGTACAACGAGACCCTGCTGACGTTCGCGAACAACATCAACAACGTGGACGGCGGGACGCACGGGCAGGGGTTCAAGGTCGCCCTCACGCGCGCGCTCAACGCCTACGCCCGCAAGGCCGGCATCATCAAGGACAAGGACCCGGTGCCGACGGGCGAGGACCTGCGCGAGGGGCTCGTGGCGATCGTGTCGGTGAAGCTGCCGAGCCCGACCTTCAACAACCAGCCGAAGGAAAAGCTGCTCAACCCCGAGATCGAGACGTTCGTCTCGCAGGCGGTGGGGGAGGGGCTCGAGCGCTGGCTGGAGGAGCACCCGGCGGACGCGAAGCGTCTGTGCCTGAAGGGCATCGTGGCGGCCCAGGCGCGAGAGGCCGCCCGCAAGGCCCGCGAACTCACCCGGCGCAAGAGCGCGCTCGACAGCGGGAGCATGCCCCACAAGCTGCGCGACTGCAAGACGCGCAACGTGGAGGAGTCCGAGCTGTTCATCGTCGAGGGCGACAGCGCCGGGGGCAGCGCCACCCAGGGGCGCAACGTCGAGACGCAGGCGATCCTGCCCCTCAAGGGCAAGATCCTGAACGTCGAGAAGGCGCGCGTCGACCGGATGCTCGACAGCGAGGAGATCCGCACGCTCATCGCGGCGCTGCGGGTCGGCATCGGGGCCGAGGTCGATCTCTCGAAGCTCCGCTACGGCAAGATCATCATCATGACCGACGCCGACGTGGACGGCAGCCACATCCGCACGCTGCTGCTCACGTTCTTCTTCCGCCAGATGCCCGAGCTGATCCGGCGCGGGCACATCTTCATCGCGCAGCCGCCGCTCTTCCAGTTGGCGCGGGCCGGGCGCGGGAAGAAGGGCACCTACGTGCTCAACGACCGCCTTCTCGACGACGCGCTGATGGAGATGGGCATGGGCGCCGCGAGCCTGCACGTGCGCGAGGTCGTGCCGACGGGCGAGGCCGCGTGGAATGTCCGCGAGGCCGCCGTGCTCGAGGGCAACACGCTCCGGCGCGTGCTGTTCCTGCTGCGACGCACCATCGAACTCGTTGAGATCGCCGAACGGCGCGGCACGCCCTTCGCGACCATGCTCGCCCAGGCGGCCAACGACCCCGACGGCGCCGGGCGACTCCCCACGCACCGGGTCACGTGGCGCGGCGGCGAGTCGCACGCGTGGTCTGAAGAGGCCGCCCTGGCCGACGTCGGGCGGCGCGGGCTCCGCCTGGCCGACCAGGTGGCGGCGGACGGCGCGTCGGGCGAGGGACGGGCCGAGGGCGGCGCGGGCACGGCCGTCATCCGCGAACTCCACGAGAACCGCGAACTGGAGCGTCTGCTGGGCGAACTGGGGGCGCTGGGCATCCGCGTGACGCCCGAGTCGTGGCGTGCGCAGCAGGGCGAAGCGGTCACGGGCGAGAAGATGCCCTGCGCGTTCGCGTGGGTCACCAGCGGGAGCGAGAGCGAGCCCGGGCCCGAGGGCGCGGCGGGCGCGCCCGGCGCGGAGGCGAAGCGGTCGCCGCGCGTGGTGGAGTGCCCGAACGTGCCGTCGATCCTCGACGGGCTGCGCGAGATCGGCCGTCGCGGCGTCGAGGTGAAGCGCTTCAAGGGGCTGGGCGAGATGGACGCCGACCAGCTCTGGGACACGACGATGGACCCGACGCGCCGGACGCTGCTGAAGGTGACGTGGGACATGGGCGGGAACGCCGACGCGCTGTTCACGATCCTGATGGGCGAGGAAGTGGAGCCCCGGCGCAAGTTCATCGAGGACCACGCGCTCGAGGTGCGGGTGCTCGACGTGTAGCCGTCGCGGGCGCGGCGTCCGAGAACCGGGTGCGAGATCGGTGGTTTGCTCAGGTCCCCTCGGGGCGGGGCCGATGGTGGAACTACGCGGGCCGAGGCACCCCGCGCAGGGGACTCATCGGCATGGCGCAGCAGGCCGGCATCCGCACCGCGCGCGTCGCGACTGGCGATCGCCTGAACACCATCGGCGTCAACCAGATGGACCTGGAGGTCCTGCTGGCGCACATGGACGGGGGCGAGAACGGGTCGGGCCCGCGGAGCAAGCGGGCGTTTGCGCGCTGGCCGTACCGCCAGGTGACCGTGGTGACGGACTTCATCCACCCCGGGGGCTCGGCGGTGACGCTGCGTCTGGCGGCGCGGAACCTGTCGCGTCGCGGGGTGTCGCTGCTGCACAACTCGTTCCTCTACCCCGGCACGAAGTGCTTCGCGCACCTGCCGAAGCTCAACGGCTCGACGGTGAAGTCGGCCGGGGTGATCAAGCAGTGCCGCCACCATCGCGGGGTGATCCACGAGCTGGGCATCCAGCTCGAGCGGCCTCTGAAGCTGTCGGAGTTCGTGTCGAACACGGACACGGGCGTGCTGCACGCGCTCGAGGCGGTGGACGCGGGGCGGCTCGAAGGGCACATGCTGCACGTGGAGGACAGCGACCTGGACGCCCGGATCGTGCCGCACTTCCTGACGGGCTCGAAGCTGAAGATCACGCGGGTGAAGACGGCGGGCGAGGCGCTGGAGGCGCTGCCGGGGACGTTCGACGTGGTGCTGTGCGACTGGCACCTGGGCGACCGGGTGGCGTCGGACCTGCTGCACGAGCTGCGGAGCAAGGGCATCAACGTGCCGATCGTGGTGGCGACGGCGGACCCGCTGGCGGTGCTGTCGAGCGACCCGGCGCGGTTCCGGATCGGGCTGCTGCCCAAGCCCTTCACGCAGGATCAACTCTTGGTGACGCTGGGCGAATGGCTGATCATCGCGAAGGAAGACGCGCCCGCGCCCCCGCCGCAGATGGGGTTCAGCGCACTGCTGTAGCGCAAGGGTGGCCAACGGGACTCGAACCCGCGACCCCCGGGATCACAACCCGGTGCTCTAACCAACTGAGCTATGGCCACCATGCATGGCGGAGATCCGCCGCAAGAGTGATTCTAGGTGATGCCGGGCGGGCGCGTCTACGGCGCCGGGCGGGCGCGTGCGGGCGGTAGACCCGGGTGCATCGCGGGCACTAATCTTCTCTCCCGGCGTGTGGGCCGGTGTGGGAGTGCACCATGAGCCAGGCGATCCTCGACCGACTCGACTCTTCGTCGTCGCGCGTGTTCGCGAACCTCTCGAGCGCGGAGCTGGTGGAGCGGGCGCTGCGGGCGGGCGAGGGGCAGCTCGCGTCGAACGGGGCGATCGTGTGCCTGACGGGAGATCGCACGGGACGCAGCCCCAAGGACAAGCATCTGGAAGACGTGCCGGCGATCCACGACAAGATCTGGTGGGGCAAGGTGAACACGCCGGTGACGCCCGCGCAGTTCGACGCGGCGTTGGAGATCGCGGTCAACCATCTCAACTCGCGTCCGCAGGCGTACGTCTTCGAGGGGTACGCGGGGGCCGACCCGCAGTACCGCCTGGGGGTGCAGGTGGTGACGGAGCAGGCGTGGCACGCGTTGTTCGCGAGCACGCTGTTCATCCGCCAGGGGACCAAGGCCGCGGGCGCGCCCGTGCCGTTCCGCAAGGACTGGACGATCCTCAACGCCGGGCGCCGGCGACTGACGGCCGAGGAGCAGGCGCGGATGGGGTACAAGTCCCCCGTGCTGATCGCGCAGAGCCTGACGCGCAAGACCGTGGTCATCCTCGGGAGCGAGTACGCGGGCGAGATGAAGAAGAGCATCTTCTACGCCATGAACTACGACATGCCCGAGGCGGGCGTGTTCCCGATGCACTGCTCGTGCAACGTCGACCGCGCGACGGGCGCGAATCCGGCGCTCTTCTTCGGGCTCTCGGGCACGGGCAAGACGACGCTCTCCGCCGACCCGCACCGCGCGCTCATCGGCGACGACGAGCACGGCTGGAGCGACCGGGGCGTGTTCAACTTCGAGGGCGGGTGCTACGCCAAGTGCATCAAGCTCAGCAAGGAGGGCGAGCCGGAGATCTGGAACGCGATCCGCTTCGGCAGCGTGCTCGAGAACACGGTGATCGACCCCGCCACGCGCGTCCCCGACTACGACAGCGCGAAGTACACCGAGAACACCCGCGTGACGTACCCGGTGGACTACATCGACGGCGCGGTCATCCCCAGCGTCTGCGGGCACCCCAAGAACGTGATCTTCCTGACGGCCGACGCGTACGGCGTGATGCCCCCCGTCAGCAAGCTCACGCCCGAGCAGGCGATGTACTACTTCATCAACGGATACACCAGCAAGCTCGCGGGCACCGAGGCGGGCGTCACCGAGCCCCAGCCGAACTTCTCGCCCTGCTTCGGCGGGGTGTTCCTCCCGCGTCCGCCCATCACCTACGCCCAGCAACTCGCCGCGAAGATCAAGCAGCACGGCGCGAACGTCTGGCTGCTGAACACCGGCTGGACCGGCGGGGCCTACGGCACGGGCAAGCGGTTCAGCCTCAAGTACACGCGCGCGTTCGTGACGGCGATCCTCGACGGCTCGCTCGCGAAGGCCGAGTATCACACCGACCCGGTGTTCGGGCTGCATATCCCCAAGGCGGTGCACGACGTGCCGACCGATGTGCTCATGCCCCGCAACACCTGGGCGGACCCCAGGGCGTACGACGCGCAGGCGGCCAAACTGGCCAAGGGCTTCCGCGACAACGACGCGACGTTCGACATGCCCGAGGCCGTCCGGGCCGCCGGCCCGCGTGGGTAGGCGGTCGGCAGGGCATTCCAGCATGGGCCGCTCCAACGTCCGGGACGATGCCACGCTGCCGAGTTCCGCAGCGGCGTTCCGCGCCGTCGTCGACCGCTGCCGCACGGAGGACGAGCGTAAGGCGCTGTACGAGCGCGTGGTGAACGCCTGCCCGGTGTACCGCGCGCTGGTGAAGCAGGGGCTCGCTCGTGACGCGGCACATCGCACGCCCGACGCGCGCCGACTCGAAGGGCGGCTGCTGGAGTTTGTCCGCACGCAGGCGATGTCCCGAGCGGCCGGGCGCCGCCTGACGCTCTCGCACGCGGGTGCCTGGCGAGACCTGGTCCATATGCGATCCGCCGCGTTCGCGGCGCGGCTGGCGGTGTGGGCGCGCTCGGCGGACACGGTGCTCGCGGGCGAAGCGGCGGCGCACCTGGCCTGGATGGGCCGGCGACGGGACCTCGCGCGCCTTCGAAAGCTCGTGGCGTCGCGCCGCGCGCCCGTGGTCGGGGGCGTGGCGCTCGGGGCCGGCCGGGCGATCGCGCACAAGCACGCGGAGCCCGGGTTCGGCCTCGCGATCGCGCGGGCCGTTCGCCCGTTCCTGACGATGGAGAAGCCGCTGATCGGTAAGTCCGGCCCGCTGGGCGACATGAGCGAGGCGCTCGGGCGCGTCGCATCGCTTCAAGTCGCCGCCGACGTGAAAGAGGGGCTCGCGCTGCTCGCGGGCCCCGCGGTGCTGAGGCCCGCGAACCCCGCGCTGCGGGCCGCGCTGCGCGAGCTGGAGAACGAGCTACCCGAGGGCGCGTCGATCATTCAGCGGCATGTCGACGCGGACGCGGTGTGGAGCGTGCTCGACGATGTACGGCCACGGGCTCTGCGCGAGGCGCGAACGAAGCGCGGAGACTTGGGCGGGGTAGACGCGGCGTTCGTCTTCGGCATGGCGCTCGTGCTGGGCGCCATGGCCGAGCCCGGACGCGCACGCCGCGAGGTGGCGGCCTTGCACGACGAGCCCGCCCTTCGCGCTCGATTCAAGCACGAGATCGCGGCGGCCTCGCGGTGGTGCTCGGGCGCGCCCGACCCACAGGCGCTGCTGCGCGGGTTCATGAAGCGCCCGCAGCGCTTCACGGGTGTCGCACGGGACGTGCTCGCCGCGTACGAACTCGCCGAGCATGTCGCGTGCGACGGCCTGGCGGTGTACTTCCACAACCTGGGGCACCATGCGGGCTGGGCGGCGGCGGGGCTCGAGGCGGTCGGACTGCCCCGGCAGGCCGTGCTGCTCCGCAAGGCCGCCACGCGTGTGTTCGGCGCGGAATCGGCCGGAACGCTCGGCGAAGCCCGCGCGCGAGCGTCGAGCCTGACGCCCGCGCAGGATCGGGCCCTGGAGCGGGCGTGCGATCCCTTCGAACGCCAGAACGACGACGTCCGAGAGGCAGTGGAGCGGTACATCGATCGGCACGCCGAGGTGTTCTCGGATGCTGCGAAATCTGGGCGGCGCCGCGCGTGATCCGTAGTAGAATGGTGCCATGACACGTCGGGCGTTCACCCTCATCGAGCTGCTGGTTGTGATCGCGATCATCGGGGTGTTGATTGGCGTGCTGCTGCCGGCGCTCGGGGCGGCCCGGCGGTCGGCCCGAGCGACGACGTGCGCCGCCACGCAGCGGTCGATCGGGCAGGGGTTCTTGCTCTACACCACCGACCATCGCGAGCGAGTGATTCCGTCGTACAACATGTCGGGGATCGACACCACCGAGCCGCTCGACGGCTGGGGGCCGATCCTCGACCGCGACGGCTACATGACCGGCGCGCGGGAGACGAAGCGCGGGCCGTTCGTCTGCCCCGAGACGCTCGACGTCGACGCGGTCTCGACCGGGCAGACGGGCACGGACCCGCAGAAGCCCAAGGGGTGGGTCGACTGGCCTTTCAGCCGGACCGGGACGGGCAACGTCCCCACGGAGATCCCCGAGCGCGGCTTCGAGCGGGTCGTTCGGGTCTCCTACTGGATCAACGCGCTCAACCCCATCGGCGGGTCCGTCGTTGTCGACCGCGACCTGCATTACACGGGTTCGGTGGGCTACGGGCCCGGGAAGAACGGCCTCGGCATCGAGCAGACAAAGGTCCAGGCGTTTGTTCGCCCGGACCAGCTCATCGCCACGGCCGACGGCGTCTACGCCGGGCGCCATCGCGACAACAAGATCGGGCGGCCGAACTCGCGGATCGGCTATCGCCACCCGGGCCCCGGCGGCGGGGCGGTGAACGCCGCGTTCGCCGATGGGCACGTCAGTCCCATCGATGCGATCGTGTTTCCCCGGGGGCTGGGAGGCGGGAACGACCCGCAGGTCGTGCGCGACGAGAACCTGAACGGCAAGGCGACGATCTTCGCGAACCCCGAGAAGGCGCTGGCCCTGCCGTAGCCCCCTTGTGGACGATTTTGTCTGGGATTCTCGGCCCGGCGCGGTACCATCGCGCCATGCCTCGCGCCTTCACGCTGCTGGAACTTCTGGTGGTCATCGCGATCGTCGCGCTGCTGCTGGGGGTGCTGCTGCCGGCCTTGAACGGTGCCCGGCGCGCCGGGCGTGCGACGGTGTGCCTGGGCAATCAGCGGTCCGTCGCGCAGGGCTTCCACTTGTATTACAACGCCAACCGCGACCTCGTGGTGCCTTCGTACAACATGACCGGGATGGACACCACCGAGCCGCTCGACGGCTGGGGGCCGATCTTCGACCGCGACGGCTACCTCACCGGCGCGGGCGGCGGCATGCGGGGCCCGCTCGTCTGCCCCGAGACCCTCGACATCGACGCCATGGAGCTCGGCGAGACCGGCGACGACCCCCGTCGCCCCAAGGGGTGGATGGACTGGCCCACCATCAAGGTCGGCACCACCTTCACGCCCACGACCATCCCCGAGCGGGGCTTCCACCGCGTGCTCCGCGTGGCCTACTGGATGAACGCGTTCAACCCGATCGGCACCGGCAACCCGGTGACGCAGGACTTCTACTACACCGCCTCGGTGGGCTATGGCCCCGACGCCAACGGCGTCGTCGCACGCCAGCTCAAGGTCAGCGCGTTCATCCGCCCGTTCCAGCTCATCGGCACCGCCGACGGGGTGTACGCCGGGCGCCAGCGCAGCAACAAGATCGGGTCGACCGGATCGCGTATCGGCTACCGCCACCCCGGGCGGGGCGGCGGCTCGGCCAACGTCTCGTTCTCCGACGCCCACGCCGCCCCCGTCGATGCGGTCGACTTCCCCCGCGGGCGCGGCGGAGGCGACCCCGGCGTCGTCTGGGCCGAGAACACCCAGGGACCCGCCAGCCTCTTCGCCAACCCCGAGCGGTTCCTGTCCCCGCCCTAGCCACCCGCCCGTGACGGGCCACCCCCGTGCGCCGTACGCTCTTCCCCGATGAGCGATCGCAAACCCTTCGTCGGCGGCAACTGGAAGATGAACACGAACCGGACCACCGGTTCGGACCTCACGCGCGGCGTCACGGACGGCCTGATCCAGGTCGACGGCGTCGACGTCGCCGTGTTCCCGCCGTTCCCGTACCTCCTCACCGTCCGCGCCATCCTCCGCGACCGCGGGTCTTCGGTCCGCCTGGGCGCGCAGGACGTCTACTTCCAGCAGGACGGCGCTTACACGGGCGAGGTCTCCGTCGCCATGCTGAAAGACTGCGGCACGCAGGCGGTGCTCGTCGGGCATTCCGAACGCCGCCATGTCCTGGGCGAGAAGGACGAACTGGTGAACAAGAAGCTGCGCGCGGCGCTCGAGAGCGGGCTCGAGGCCGTCCTGTGCGTTGGCGAGACCCTCGACGAGCGCACCGCGGGGCACCAGGACATCGTGACCGCCCGGCAGGTCCGTACCGGGCTGGCCGACATCCCGGCGAGCATGACCGAGCGGCTCGTCATCGCGTACGAGCCCGTCTGGGCCATCGGCACCGGCAAGACCGCCACGCCCCAGGACGCCCAGGATGCCCACGCCCAGATCCGCACGCTCATCGGGCGCACGTACGGCAAGGACGTCGCCGCCCGCGTGCGGATCATCTACGGCGGGTCGCTCAAGCCTGATTCCGCGCAGGCCCTCTTCGCGCAGCCGGATGTCGACGGCGGGCTCGTTGGCGGCGCGTCGCTGAACGCCGCGGACTTCGTCTCCATCTGCAAAGCCGCGGCGGAATCCGTGCGCGGCAACTCATAAACGCGCGATCGCAACCTGCCCGCGACGCTATCGACCCGACTGTGAGTGCCCGGCCGCCGGCCCTCGCGCGACGACGTCACGAAGAAAGTTAACACGTTCCGCGCGCTGCGGGCACCGGACGCGTCTTGACAGCCTGACAGATGTACGGGTATGTTCATCCCGCGCCGGTCGCAGGCCGCGCTCTAAGCGAGAAACAGATGACCCGAAGCATGTATCGGCTGGGCGGGCTGGTGCTGGCGTGCGTGGCGGTGATGTTCGCGGTCGCCGGCTGCCGCGACACGCCCGAGAGCCAGGTGCTCGCCCAATATCGCAAGGGCGAGCAGGCGATCGCCGACTACAACGTCGCGGCGTACAAGTCGGTGATCTCGCCGCACGCGATCGAGGACATGCAGGGCGAGCTCGCGCTCGCGATGACGGCGGACGCGAGCGTCACGAAGACGCTCCGCCCCTCCACGATGATGTTCGTGATCGCGCTGCGCAATCGCCAGCCCCTCCAGTACCTCAAGCGGATGAGCGTGGATGACTACATCCTGTGGCTGATGGAGCAGGGCTTCATCACGGTCGACGCGGACAACGACATCTACCCGTACAGCGTCTCGTTCAAGCAGGGTGCCGCGATGGTGCAGATGGGGATGAAGGTCGAGGCCGAACGGTCGAGCGGCATTCGCTTCGGCAGGCGGCGCGGCTCGGGCCTCGTCAGCCTTATCAGCGCCGCCGTGCCGCGGTCGGAACTGGTGCCGCTCGAGGGCTACGAAGTCACCTATGTGCAGATGAACGGGGCCTGGGTGTCCGACGGTGCGGCGCTCGCGAACACCATCGACCAGTGGCTGAAGGAAGAATCGGCGTCGGAGAAGATGAGCGTGCCCGAGTTCATCCTGATGATCGAGCAGGAATCGCACGGCTCGCTGAAGCAGGATCTCTTCTCGCCCCCGAAGTAGGCGCGGCGGCGAACGAGCGAGGCGTGCCTCGTTGCCGCGCCGAACACACCATGAAAAAACGGGAGGCGGACGCCCGTGCATCTCGGCGTCCGCGCTCCCGTGCAGAGTGCGCGGCGGCTGTTCTCTCTCAGCCAACCACCGCGCGTCCCGAACGTCCGACGGAGAGGCCCCTCCAGACCCCACCGTGGACGGGGAGGACACCGTTCACCGCGCACGCGGGCGCTCGCCGTCCGTGCTGCTGTGCCCGTCGCATGGCCATCTGCTCCGCTCGCTCAGAGACCGGGCCGCCCACACGGGCTTCTCCGATCGCGGGGTATTCTGCATGAAGCCTGCGCGCGCGCCAAGCAAAAGCGAGGGACTTTGTGCAATTAATGTGATCAATCGTCACGAGTCGATCGCACAACAGTTGCATGAACAGTGACTCACACGCCCTCATGAAACACCGACGGCCGGACCATGGGGTCCGGCCGTCGGAGATGCGAACATGCGAGATGTGCGCCAGCGCAGCGCACGCGCGGGCGCGCGCGGTCAGCGCCGGCGACGGCTCAGCGCGAGCAGGCCCACGCCCGCGAGCGCCAGGCTGCCCGGGCTGGGGATCGAGAAGGTGATGATCGCCGAGCGGCTGAAGCCGGGATCGATCACGACGTTCGACCACTGGTAGCCGCCCGTAAAGTTGCCGGCGGCGAAGGGCAGGCCGGTATTGTCGAAGTTGTCCTCGCTGGCGTCGGTGAGCTCGCCGCGCAGGGACGGGGAGGAGGCCACCTGGAAGTTGGTGGCGTTGGAGCCGCTGTAGTCGGCGCGCAGGAGCGCATCGCTGATCGAGATGAGGTTCGTCGAGCGCAGGATCGCGGTGTCGTCGTCGGGCGTGCCGCCGATGTCCGCGTCGGTGTAGTTGAACAGGTTGATGGAGATGGTGTCGTTGCTGGTGTTCGTGATGGTCACGCGCGACGTGAAGAACCCGGCGTTCGCGCCAGTGGACTCGACTTCCCACGTGATGTCGGCGCGGAACTGGTCGTAGAACTGCTGCATCTGGCCGATGTTGCCGCTGAACGACGATGAGGCGCCGTCCACCGCGCTGTTGAACACGAACTCGCGGTTGTCCGTCGACAGGCGGAACCACCAGAAGTTCTCCAGAACCTGGTTCGTCGTCCCGCCGTCCACAGAGAAGCTGACAGCCGGGATGCTCGTCGATGTGCCCGAGGTCGGCGCGGCGCCGACGGTGAGCTGGACGTTGCCGTCGTTGATGGTGCCGCCGGCCTGCGCGAAGCCGACAGACGTCGCGCCGCACACTCCGGCGCACACAACGAGGTTGCGGATCGAACGAACGGAACTTCTCATGGGGCCCTCCTTCAAAGTGAGAAAGTACTCATGCGCGACGACATGTCTCGCACCCCCGCCCCGCGTGTAAGTATGAGTGATGACACCGCCGTGGCAACCGGAATTAACCCGGAGCGTACGAATTCCTGCGATCAGAAAGCGGTGAACTGGCATTCATGAGCACTTCATGTGCGCGCGCATGTTTCGAACACGATGGCATTCAACGAGCCGTACGTCCCTGGGCGATCAGATTCCGACGGCCCCCGCATGGGGCGTCACGGCGCGGGACTCCCCGGCGCACCACGCTGGGGGCGGATGGAGTTCAGCCTCACGCGGGGCGGCGTGCGCGAGAGCGCGGGCTCCCCGCTCGCAAGCCGCGCACGCTCCACCGACGTGCCGGTGCGCCGGCGAGGGCGCGGTGCGTCCGGCCGCCGTCGTCGCGCCGCCTAAGACGCCGCGATCTGCTTCACCATGATGAGCATGGGCACGCCTGGCCACACGCCGTGCAGTTCTTCCAGCGGCGCATACCCGATCGACCGGTAGAACCGCATGGTCAGCGCGTACTCCTCGCAAGGGAGCGACGGGCCCTGGGTCTTCACCTGCAGCACCCGCACGCCCTCCGCCGCAAGGACGCGTTCAATCTCGCGCATGAGCGCGGTTCCCACGCCCGTGCCGTGTGCTGACTTCATCGCGGCGATGCACGAGACCTCCGCCGCTTCGGGGAAGTGCCGGCGGATCGAGACGAACCCGACGGGCACGCCGCCCCGCCACGCGATCCACGTCGGCAACGTCGCCGTCTCGTCGATGTACTGACGCGTGCACGACTCGATGCCGAACCACTCCGGCACCGATCGGAGAATGGGCTCGCACAGCCCCGGCGCCTCCGGGCCGGCGGGGCGGATCGAGATCAGGGCGTGCGCGGGCGTGGTCACGTGCGGTGCTCCGTGTTGACGGCGCATCGCGCGATCTCCACGATCACGTATGGCCCCGGCTCGGGCTCTTCGATCGCGAAGCGCTCCGCGGCAGAACCCGCCAAGGCCATGTCGTCGAGCGGGCAGAGGGGATTGACCGGGATCTCGTCAGCGAACCCGTTGCAGGAGAGTGGCGAGCAGCCGAAGCTCCGGAGATCGACGCGGGGCAACTCGATCTTGAAACAGCCGGATTGGAGACTCACGACGTCCAGGCCCAGACGCGTCGGGCACGGCGTCGTGGCGCAGTCGACTTCTGGCGCGTCGGACGATGGCAGCGCGAGCGCAATGGGGCCGCGCTTGGTGAACAACACCGGGTACAGGCGGTACGAGTGAACCTCGAAATCGCGGGCTCCCGCACGAACGCCGGCATCTCTCGCCGCGACGGCATCGCGGTAGCTCCCGGTTTCGTTGAGCAGGTCCCATTCGGGCGCTTTGGGAATCTCTGCCGAGAGACACCTGCTGGCGCTGCACACCACGCGGACGCCCGGCAAACACAAGTCGCCCGTAACAACCCGAGGTTGACGCGGGTGGTAACCGAGTAACATGGGCATGGAAGGCGTGACGCTCACACCACCCGATCCTCTTTCGCGATCCCCAGCGCCGGGCGGACGTCGACCTGCACCAGCACCTCGCGCCCGGCCTTGGCCGTCTGGAGCCGCTTGGCCTCGTCGGGGTCGACGTAGTCGCTGTGGCACGAGAGCTTGCTTTGCATGGCGTTCGGCATTCGTGATTCGGCATTCGTGCCGCCGTCCACGCCCGCGATGCCCGGGTCATGGCTGGCCGTCGCAGCAGCCCCGGCTGATGCCCGCGGCCCGGTGCCGACCGCCTTCTTCACTTTGCTCGCGAGCCGGTGGATCTCGTCGGGCGAGAGCACGCCGCGCTTCGCGAGAATCTCTTGCTGCTCGGGCGTGAGCGCGGCGGACTTCTTGGCTCCTCCGGTCACCGTGCCGTCCTTGCCGCCCATGCGCTCGAAGCCCTCGGCCTTGCCGCTCGCGAACTCCTGGATCTCCTTGCTGATGCGCACGCTGCACCAGTCGTGCCCGCACATCGCGCAGAAGTCGGTATCGACGTCGAGGTCCTCGTCGTGATACGCCCGCGCCGTGTCGGGGTCGAACGACAGCTCGAAGTGCTTCTCCCAGTTCAGGGCCGCCCTGGCCTTGGTCAGCTCGTCGTCGCGGTCGCGCGTGCCGGGGATGCCCAGCGCCACGTCCGCGGCGTGGGCCGCGATCTTGTACGCGATGCACCCCTGCTTCACGTCGTCCTTCTTCGGCAGGCCAAGGTGCTCCTTGGGCGTCACGTAGCACAGCATCGCCGCGCCGTGGTACGCCATCGCCGTCGCGCCGATGCACGATGTAATATGGTCGTACCCCGGGAACATGTCCGTGACCAGCGGCCCGAGCACGTAGAACGGTGCACCGTGGCAGAGCGTGCGCTGCACCTTCGCGTTCCACTCGATCTGGTCGAACGGCACGTGCCCGGGCCCTTCGATCATGACCTGCACGCCGTGCCGCCACGCACGCTCGGTGAGTTCGCCGAGGGTTTCGAGCTCGGCGATCTGGGCGGCGTCGGTGGCGTCGGCGAGCCCGCCGGGGCGCAGGCCGTCACCGATCGAGAAGGTCACGTCGTACCGGCGCAGGATCGCGCAGATGTCGTCCCAGCGCTCGTACATGATGTTCTCGCGCCCGTGCACGAGCATCCACTTCGCGAGCAGGCTCCCGCCGCGCGAGACGATGCCGATGAGCCGGTTCTTCACGTGCTTGAGGTGCGCCCGGCGCACGCCCGCGTGGATCGTGAAGTAGTCCACGCCCTGGCGTGCCTGGTGGTGCAGGCTCGCCTCGATCGTGGCCCAGTCGAGGTCCTCGATCTTCTTCCCGATGATCATCGAGTAGATCGGCACCGTGCCGATGGGCACCGTGCTCGCGCGCAAGATCGCCTCGCGGCATGCGTCGAGGTCGCCCCCGGTGCTCAGGTCCATCACCGTGTCCGCGCCCCAGCGCTCGGCCCACTTGAGCTTCTCGACCTCTTCGTCCGTGCCGCTGGAGACCGGCGAGGCGCCCATGTTCGCGTTCACCTTCGTCTTGCTCGCGCGCCCGATGCACATGGGGTCGAGGTTGTATTGCAAGTGGTTCACGTTCGCGGGGATCACCATTCGGCCCGCGGCGATCTCGTCTCGCACGGCGGCCGCCGCACGCTCGCCCTCGCTCCACCCGCCCGCGGGATCACTCGGAAACAGGGCTTCGAAATGCGGCTCGCGCTCGGCCACGCGCCGCATCTGCGGCGTGATGATCCCCAGGCGCGCGAACTCCAACTGCGTGACCGGGCGGAAGCCGGACGGGAAGATCACCCGCAGCCGGCGCCCGCGCGCGGTCGCGAACTCGACCACGTCGCGCGCGCTCCCCGCGCAGTTCGTGCACACCTCGCCCGAAGAACGCGGGAACGAGCGCGACGACTGATCGGGCACGTGCGGATTGCCGCTCGGCACCTCGCCCGACCACGCGCGGTCGGCGATCTCGCCGAGTTCGACCACGCTCCAACCCGCTGGCAGAAAGTCCCACGCCGTCTTCTCGCTCGGCGCGGGCATGTTCGGGGTGTCGGGCGATGCGAACATCCGCGGCCCGCCCACGTCGTGCCGCAGCGCGAACGAGCCGGGCGTGGTGACGTTGGGCGTAGACCCGGGGTTGAGCGCGCCGTGCACGGGCGGCATGAATCGCGAAGCGCCGGCGACATCCGAATTGAACGACATGGTGCTTTCCCTCCGCCGGTGCGAACCGGATCAGGTTCCACGGGTACGTCTCAGCGGCCAGGGACAGTCCCCGGCCGCGCCCCGAAGCGTGCACGACTCTAGGGGTGCCTCGGCTGGGCGGGCGGACTCCGCTCGCCGCCCCCGCGGATTCCGCGTGCGATCGTTCCGGTATGCGTTCCCGAATTTCTAGCAGGTTCCCAGCCAGACGTCGCATTGACATCGGCGGGCCGCGTCGGCCCCGAACTCACGAAGGAGCCGGTCATGCGTCCATATGCGAACCGTTCTGTCCGCGTCATCGCCCTCTTGGCCGCGCTCGCAGGCGGCACGTCGGCCCTTGCCGAGCCCATCGACGGAAGCTGGACCTATCAGGGTGAGCTGAAGGAAAACGGGCAACCGGCCAACGGCCTCTACACTATGCGGTTTCAGTTCTTCGACGATCCCTTCGGCGGAAATCCCGTCGGCACCCCGGTCTGCTGGGCCGGACTTACCGTGGCCGACGGTCGGTTCAAGGTCACGCTGCCCGACTTCGTCGCGAACGCCGACGGCCAGAAGCGCTTCCTGCAGATCCAGGTCAAGCCATACAACCCCGACAACAGCTGCACCGATCTCACCACCCTCTTCCCGCGCCAGGAACTCACCAGCGCCCCGTACGCCGACTTCGCCCGCGAGGTCCGCGGCGTCTACGTGAACTCCAACGAACAGTTCGTCGGCGTCGGCGGACGAACCACCTCGATCACCAGCGCCGAGCAGTTCGGCGTGCACCGACCCACGGCGAGCTTCGGCGGGATGTACGTCTCGACCAACGCCGGCGGCGAGCCGTTCTACGGCTACGCCGCGAACGGGGTTCCCCTCGCGTATCACTTCGTCGACGGCAGTTCGGGCGAGTGGTCGCTCGTGCAGAACAACACGAAGCGGATGTCGATCGAGGCATCGGGCGTTCGGTTCTTCGATTCGTCGACCCAGCCGTCGGTGGAGATCGCGAACGAAGGCGGGCGCTCGCTCTTCCGGCGCTGGAATCCGGAGGGCACTTTGGGCGACGTCGGCATGTCCTTCGACGTCTTCCAGAATGACACGTACCTGCGCGTCCCGTACCGCCTCGCCATCGGCACCATCGACCCCGGCGCGCGGCTCGAAGTGACCGACGACTCGGCCATCACCGCCATCTTCGACCGCACCGGCACCGACGGCGCCATCGTCGTCTTCAGCAACGACGGCACCCCCGCCGGCTCCATCAGCGTCGTCGGCGCCACCGTCTCGTACAACGCCTTCAGCGGCTCGCACTACGGGCACTTCGACGCCGACTACACCCGGCGCCCCGAGCGCGGCCTGCTCCTCACCATGACCGGCAACAACCTCCGCATGAACGCGCAGGACGACGGCGAGACCCTGCACGGCGTCGCGCTCACCTCCACCCCCAACGACCCCGCCGTCATCGGCGTCTACAACGGCCTGCTCGACGAGGCCCAGCCCGGCTCGGATTCCAACCCCGTGCTCGTCCTAGCCGAGGGCAACGGCGACGTCTTCGTCACCGACGACGGCCGCGACAACATCAAGCCCGGCGATCTCCTCATCAGCGCCGCCATCCCCGGGCACGTCATGCTCGACGATCCCGCGCGCTTCCCCACCGGGCACATCGTCGCCCGCGCCGCCGCACGCGTCGACTGGTCGAAGGTCACCCCCGGGCCCGACGGCGTCAAGCGCGCACGCCTCGCCGTCCTCTTCGACCGCTCCATCCGCTCCGGGGGCGCTGCCCCGGCCGGCGCCGCGGCCAGCGCCCGCTGATGTACCCGTGTGAGTCCGACGCGACAACACCACGGGCGGCCGGGCGAACATGCTCGGCCCCCCGCTTTCGTGCGGGTACGCTGCCGCCATGATCGACCCGCCCGAACTCGCCCGGCACATCGACCGCACACGCCGCTGGCAGGTCGCGTTCCGGCCTTCCATGGGCGTGCGAGACCTGCCCAACGGCTGGCTCTGCGCCGAGCCCAACACCGATTCCGGCGAGACCGCCTCCGGCACGCGCAACCGCGTCTACTGGCACGCGCCCACCGGCCCCATCTCCGTCGCCGAGATCGCGCAGGCCGCCGCCGGCGCCCGTGAACTCGGGCTCGCCTCGATCTTCGTGTGGCTCGCGCCCTGGGCGTGCGATGCCGCGTGCGAGCGGGCGCTCTTCGACGCCGGGGCCGTCCCCGTGCCGGACGTGCGGTTCATCGCGCTCGCGCGCCCCGCCGCGCCGATCGAGCCCGCGCCCGCGCCCCAGCCCGCGCCCGCGACGTCGCTGCGCATCCGGCGCGTGCACCTCGACGAAGCCCCCGCGTTCTTCGATCACGTCCGCCCGTGGTACTGGCCCACCGGCGCCGACACCGCGCTGCGACAGATGCAGGGCGGGCTCATCGAGACCTACGGCGCGTTCGACGCCGACACGCCCGTCGCGCTCGGCCTGCTGACCCCCGACGTGCAGACCTCCGATCCGCTGACGCCAGACGCCAAGTGGGCGTACCTCGGCTCGGCGCTCACCCGCCCGGATGCGCGCGGGCGCGGCGCACAGCGTGGGCTCATCGCCGCCCGAGTGGCGCGGGCCGCGGAACTCGGCGCCGCCTGGTGCGCGAGCGAGATCAACACCACGACCGAGACCTCGCTTCGCAACCTCCGCGCGAGCGGGTTCACAGAGGTCATCGAGTGGCGTGTGTTCCGGTGGATGCTGCCGGCGTCGCACCGAGCGGGAGATCAGCCGCGTCCGTCCGCGTGAGTCGTGCGCGCGAAGCACGCCGAGGCTATGCCGCCCCCGCCCATGCGCGACGGATGCGACGCACGGCAATGAGAACGCCCGCGGTCGCGACAGCCGCGAGCGGCAACGAGACGCACGACGTGCCCGCGCCTCGTGCGCCAGCGTGTCGCGGTCCCACAGGCAGGCGGCCGCGCGTTCGGGCGTCCCCGCGACCCCGGCCGCGAGCGCCAGCACACTCGCCCACTCCGTCAAGCCGCGTGTCCATCGCGCTGCGCTCATAGGACCTCCCAACGTGATACCGCGAGCAATGCTCGTTATACCGCGCCGACGCACCCGCGTTGCACAACAGGGCAGAGACTCTCCCAAGGCAAGCCGCGTGCGCAGCCCGTGTGCCGGGCTACGCTCGCGCATGCGCACCGTGTCAGCCGGCATGTTGATGTGCACGTGGGCCGCCACGCTCTCGCTGCACGCCGCCCCGCCTCGGGTCGTCGAGGCCTTCCCCGACACCGCCGACCGGGTTGACCCCACAACGACCGAACTCCGGATCATCTTCGACCAGGACATGCAACCCGGCGGGCGATCAATCTGCGGCGGGGGCGACACATTCCCCACGATCTCCGGCGCACCGCGATGGCTCGATGCCCGGACCTTCGTCCTGCCGATCACCCTCCAGGCCGACAAGGCGTACGTCCTGAGCGTCAACTGCCCCGCGGCCCGCAACTTCAAGTCCGTCACCGGCGAGCCCGCCGAGCCCTACGCCATCTCGTTCGCCACGACCAAGGCCGGCGAGGCCCCGCCCACGCTCGCGCCCGAGCAGGCCGCCGACATGCTCGTCCGCCTGCGCCGTCTCATCGACGAGCGATACTCGCATCGCGACCTGCACGACATCGACTGGCCCGCCCGCTTCGAGCAGTTCCGCGGGCGCCTCGCCGGCGCGCCCACGCCCGCCGCGTTCGCGCGCGCCGCCGCCGAGTGCCTCCGCGTAAACAACGACCTGCATCTCACGCTCGAAGTCAGCGGCGTGCGCCTCGCGACCGGACGCCGGGCCGTCGCGCCCAACTACAACGCCCGCACGCTCGCGACGATCGTGCCGAACTACACGCCCTCGCGCACCGGCGCCCGCGGCGTGTTCGACACACCCTCCCGCGACGGGCGCATCGGCTACATCGCGATCCACACCTGGAACGCCGACGCGAGCACGCAGGCGCTCGCCGACCTCCGCGCACTGGGCGACATCACCGGCCTCGTCGTCGATGTGCGCCTGAACTCCGGGGGCGATGAGGCCGCCGCGCGCGCCTTCGCCACCCGATTCGTCGAGGGGCCGACCGTCTACTCGCGCAGCCTTATCCGAAGCCCCGACGCCTCGGGCGGCTGGGACGGCCCGTTCGAACGCACCGTCGAGCCCGCGCCCGACGCCACGCCGTTCGGCCATCGCGTCGCCATCCTCATCGGCCCCGCGTGCATGAGTTCCAACGAGTCGTTCGTCCTCATGATGCGACGCCCCGGCCAGCGCGAGCTCTTCGGCGCCCGCACCTGGGGCAGCAGCGGCAACCCGCGCCCGCACGACCTCGGGCACGCCGTCACCGTGCACCTTCCCTCATGGCGCGACCTCGCGCCCGACGGGTCCGAGGTCGAAGGACGGGGCATCGAGCCCGACCACGCCGTGCCCTGGCCTTCGCCGCCGCCGGCCGATCGCGACCCGGTGCTCGACGCGGCGCTCGCCTGGCTGCGGGATCACTGAGCATCGCTCCCCGGTCCCGCGGCGTACGCTCGATCTCGCATGACGCGCCGGGCGCCCAGCCTCGTCTTTGTCTTCATCACCCTGCTGCTCGACGTGCTTGGCATCGGCCTGATCATCCCGGTCGCGCCCAAGCTCGTCGAGCGCGTGATGGGACTTCCGCCCGACGGGGCGCAGAGCGAGGCCTCGCTCGCGGTGGGGGCCCTCGCCGCCACCTACGCCGCCATGCAGTTCCTCTTCGCCCCGATCCTCGGGTCGCTCTCCGACCGCTTCGGCCGGCGCCCGGTCATCCTCATCTCGCTCTTCGGCTCGGGGGTTGATTACATCGTCGCCGCCTTGGCGCCCAACCTCACCATCCTCTTCATCACCCGCGCGCTCAACGGCATCTCGGGCGCCAACGTCAGCGCCTGCAGCGCCTACATCGCCGACGTCACCCCGCCCGAGAAGCGTGCCGCCGGCTTTGGGCTCATCGGCGCGGCCTTCGGGCTGGGCTTCATCCTGGGGCCCCTCCTCGGGGGCGTGCTCGGCGACCCCGAGATCACATTCCCCTTCGTCGGTCCGGGCGACCTGCACTTCCCCTTCATCGCCGCCGGCATCCTCACGCTGCTGAACTGGCTCTACGGGTGCTTCGTGCTCCCCGAGTCGCTCAGCCCCGAGAACCGGCGCCCGTTCTCCTGGCGCAAGGCCAACCCGCTGGGCGCGTTCCTCTGGGTCCGGCGACACCGCCTCGTATTCACCATCGGCGCCGGGTTCTTCCTCGTCGCCATCGCGCAGTTCGGCCTGCACGCCACCTGGGTCCTCTCCATGGACGTGCGCTTCGACTGGTCCGCGCGCGACGTCGGCTGGTCGCTCTTCACCGTCGGCGTCACCTCCGCGCTCGTGCAGGGCCTCTTCTCGCGCCGGATCATCCCGCGCCTGGGCGAACGCGCCTGCCTCATCGGGGGCCTGGTCATCAGCGTCTTCGCCTTCGGCGGGTACGCGTTCGCCACGCAGTCGTGGATGATCTACGCGACCATCATCGCCGGCTCGCTCGGGGGGCTCGCCAGCCCCGCGGCCCAGGGCATCATGAGCCGCAGCGTCCCGCCCAACGAGCAGGGCCTCCTCCACGGCTCGCTCAGCGGGCTCCAGAGCATCGCCGGCGTCATCGGCCCGCTCGTCGGCAGCGCCGCGTTCCGCTCCTTCACCGCCGACACCGCCCCGGTCTACTTCCCCGGCGCTCCCTTCCTCGCCGGCTCCATCCTCACCATGCTCGCGCTCGTCCCGATGCTGATCGCGTGGCCTCGCATCGGCCGCACCCTCCGCCCGGGCGCCACCCCATGACGGGCCCGGCGCTCCCGCCCACGGGTGAGCGGCTCCACGCCTTCGACGCCGCACGCGCCGTCGCCATGTTCGGCGGGCTCCTCCTCCACGGCGCCATCGGCTACATCGAGAACCGCCCGCCCCAGTGGCCCCTCGCCGATCCCTCCCAGAGCCCCTTCTTCGACGTCATCGTCTACGTCATCCATGCCCACCGCATGCAGGCCTTCTTCCTCATCGCCGGCTTCTTCGGCGCCATGATGATCGCCACCAAGGGCCCGGGCGCCTTCGTCCGCAACCGCCTCGTCCGCATCGGCATCCCCACCGTCGGCGGCCTGCTCCTCATCGGCCCGCTCACGATGTTCACCATCCTCTTCGCCCTTCAGCAGTCCGGACGCGCCGACCCCGACGCCTCCACCTGGCGGCTCTTCCTCGGGTATTACATCTCGCGCACCCCCGGCCAGTGGTTCGACCCCATCCACCTCTGGTTCCTTGTCTACCTCGGGTGCATGTACCCCATCGCGCTCGCCGGGCATCACCTCGCCGCCCGATGCCCCGCGTCGCTCCGCGCCCGCGCGCACCGCTACCGCGACTTCCTCACCACCTCGTCCTACGCGCTCGTCCCGCTCGCCCTCGCCACGCTCCCCTTCGTCGCCGTCATGCACGAATGGACCATCGACACGCCCCGCCACATCTTCCCGACGCCGCACATCTGGGCCTACTACGCCCTCTTCTTCACCTACGGCGTCGTCCTCTGGGGCAACAAGCAGGCCGCCATGGACCACCTCGCCGCACGCTGGGGGCGCCACCTCACCATCGGCGCCTGCTGCCTCGTCATCATCCTCTTCGGGTGCTATCCCTGGCTCAAGAACCACACCCCGGACGCGCCCGCCTGGCCGCTCGTCGACGCCCTCGCCCGCACGCTCCTCTCCGTCGCGGCGTGGGCGCTCAGCTTCGCGCTGCTGGGCGTCTTCCTGAAGTACCGCACCACGCCCTCGCACGCCTGGCGATACGCCGCCGATGCCTCGTACTGGTTCTACCTCATGCACCTGCCGGTCGTCTTCGCGATCGGCGGCCTGCTGCTGCCCGTTCCCATCTCGTGCGCGTGGAAACTCCCCCTCCTGCTCGCGGGCACGGCCGCCGTGCTGCTCCCCACGTACCACGTCATGGTGCGCCACACGCTGATCGGGCGCATCCTGAACGGCCCGCGCCGTCTCGCGGGCGTGGCGCGTCCCACTGTCTCGCGGGGGTCCGACGGGGCACACTGAGCGAGCGTCCGACGCCCGCCACGTCACGCCGACCTCAACGGTCCGAGGGCTTGGTCAGCTCGAACGCGTCGAACATCCGCCCCGACGTGTCGATCGCCTTGAAGACGATCGTCCGGTCGTGGATCGCGACGTAGCACACGTGGTGCTCGCGGTTCACCTGCAGGCTGAACCACGCCTTGTTCGGCGCGGGGTGCTCGAGCCCGCCGCCGCCGCCCCCGGACGTGATGTACCGGATGCCCTTCGCCTGGTTGATCTTCATGTCCAGGATCGGCCAGGTGCGCTCGTACACGTGGATGTGCCCGTTGAAGGCGATGTCCACGCCGTACTTCTCGTACAGCTCGACGAGCTGGCGGGCGTTGCGATCACCCCGGAACGAGGGCTCGGCGATGTCGGGCGGGTTCTTCTTGCCGGTGATGGTGTCGCCGTAGTCGTCCTCGTCGCTCGTGAAGCACGGGTGGTGGTGGCAGGTGAACTTCCAGGTGGCGGTGCTCTTCGCGAGGTCGCGTTCGAGCCACTTCCACTGCTCGCTGTCCGGGCCGCACGGCTTGTTCGTGTCGATCATGAAGAACTCGGCGTTGCCGAACGTGAACGTGTAGTAGTACTCCGGGGTGGGCAGGCTGAAATAGTCGTAGTAGAAGTGGCTGTTGCGCTCGTGGTTGCCGATCGTCGGGTAGATCGGCGCGTGCGCCAGCAGGCCCGACATCGGCTCGAACAGGTCCTTCAGCCACTGGTTCTTCGAGTACCCGTCGTCCACCACGTCCCCGCAGTGCAGCACGAAGTTCGGGCGGCTCTTGTACATCACCTCCGCGCACGCCTGCGTCACGCTCGGGTTCCGCTGCGTGTCGCCGATGATCCCGAACGACCAGGGCATGTCCGCCGGGATCGCCGTCTTCATCGCCTTGACATCGCTCGAGATCGTCTTCCCGTCCTCGGTCGTGCGCGTCACGCGGTAGAAGTAGTCCGTCGCGGGCTCCAGGTCCGACAGCTTCACCTCGCCGATCATCGCCGGCGTCGTCATCTCCGCCTTGTACTGCAGGGGCTGACGACGCCCGTACTCCACCGTCATCGTCGACGCGCGGTTCGTCTCGCTCATCACCACCATGCTGCTCAGCGTCGCCGCCTGCAGGTAGGGCTTCACCAGCCAGCGCACCTCCGCGTCCTCGGGCGGCACGTACGCCACCAGGTTCGAGTTCTTCTGCGTGACGTCCGTGATCTCCTTGGGCGTCAGGACCCGCGAGTACGCCTTCACGCGGTGCAGCGCGCCCGCGAGCGGATACTCCTCGTTGGCGTCCTTGAAGCACGCGATCGTGTAGGGCCCGCTCGGCGGGTACAGGATGTCCCCGCTCTGGTCCTTGCTCTCGCCTTCCTGCACGCCGTTGACGTACAGCCGCATCGTCGTGCCGTCGTACGTGCCCACGACGTAGTACCACTTGCCCGGCACGATGGGGGTCTTGGCGGGCAGGAAGGTCAGCTTCCCGTCGCCGTCGCTCCCGCCCACGGTCGACAGCCCGAACGTGAACGTCTGGTCGTTGAAGCCGAGCACCCAGCCCTTCTCGGTGCCCCCGTCGTCCTGCACGCACCCCATGATCGAGCCCCACTGCTGGGTCTCGCGAACGCTCACCCACGCCGCGACGCTGAACTCCTTCGTCGGCAGGCCCTTGCGGTCCTTGGCGATGTCCTGGTGGATGACGAGGTAGTCCGACTTGCCGTTGAAGATCGCCGCGAGCGTCGGGCCCACGGTCTCGATCGCCGGCGCGCCCATCAGCTTCGCCTTCAGCGAGTGCGTCACGTCCTCGACCAGCCCGCCCGGGGCGCCGGTATCAGGGTCCAGGTGTCCCACGGCCCAGTGCGACAGCAGCCCCGGCTCTTCGTGATCAGGATGCGACCACGCCGCCGACGCGAACGCCAGCACCGCCACGAATGTGAGAGTCTTCATCCCGCCACTGTACTGGTGGCGCCAGAGCCCCGGCGGCCCGCGATTGCAAAGAAACCGCGAAGTTTCGCGCGATTCCGGCCCTTCCGGCCACCGGTGCGCGCACACCGCGCGACCTGCTCGCCCGGCGCCGCCCGGGCCCGGGCTAGCTCCGGTTCCCCGCCGACTTGATGCGGCTCACCAGCCCCTGGCTCTTGACCTCGACGCCCTTGAGGATGCTGGACAGCGCGTCGCGGTTGGGCGCGAACTCCATCGCCGTCTGCAGCGTGACCCAGTCCTTGTTCACCAGGTCCGCGAGCGCGTGCGTGAAGGTCTGCATGCCCTCCTCGTTCTTGCCCACGATCATCGGCAGGGCCGCGTCGTCGCCCTCGCGGATCTTCTCGCGCACCACCGACGTCCCCAGCAGCACCTCGCACGCGGGCACGACGCCGAACCCGGTCTCGGGCGTCGCGGGCAGCAGGCGCTGCGCCAGCACGCCCCGCAGCGTGTTCGAGAGCGCGTGGCGCAGGAACCCGTGCTCGTGGCTGGGGAAGAACTCGAGGATGCGGCTGAAGGCCTGCATCGTGTCCGCCGTGTGCATCGTGCTGAAGACCAGGTGCCCGGTCTCCGCCGCCTGCACCGCGCTCAGCACCGTCGCGTGGTCGCGCAGTTCGCCGATGAAGACCACGTCCGGGTCCTCGCGCACGATGTACTTGAGCGCGGACGCGAAGTCCGGCACGTCGATCCCGATCTCGCGCTGGCTGATGATCGACCGCTTGGGCGTGAAGCGGTACTCGACCGGGTCCTCGACCGTGATGATGTTGTCCGCCCGCGTCTGGTTGATGTGCTCGATCATCGCGGCGAGCGTGCTGCTCTTCCCGCTCCCCGTCACGCCCACCACGACGATCAGCCCCTCCATCGTCTTCTCGATGAGGTCGCTGTACGACGCCGGAACGTGCAGGTCCGCGTAGCTGGGGATCTCCGCCTTCACGCGCCGGATCGCGGCGTGCGTGTGCCCGCCCGCGCGGAACATGTTGATGCGGAAGCGGTCCCCGTCCTTCAGGTGGCTCGCGAAGTCCAGGCTCCCCGCCTGCTCGAACCGCGCCTTGAGCGCCTCGGGCACGATCGGGTCCAGCAGGTGGTCCGCCTCGTCCTCCGTCAGCGGCTCGCCCGCCACCGCACGCAGCGCGCCGTTGATCCGGTACGTCGGCGGCACGCCGACCTTGATGTGCAGGTCCGACGCGTTCAGTTTCTTCATCGCGCCCAGCAGACGCTGGATCGAGAGCGGGCCGGCTTCCATGGGAGCATCCTCCGCGGGCGGCGCACGAACTTCCCTCCATCAGTCTAATAACGAACAGCCCGCCCCGCGCCCTGATTTGCGCTGGATTTTCCGCCGGGCTCGTTGCTACGCCCGGGGCAGCTCAAACCCCTTGCGGCGTTCATAGTCGAGCCAGGCGTTCTGACGCTCCGACAGGAACCGCCACCCGACCGGGCACCACTCCGACGATTCGCCGTACCAGTACGCCGTGTTCAGCAGGTGCGCCGCCGCGATGCTGCGCGCACCCACCTCGACATCGCAGATCGGGCGCTGGCGGCTCGCGATGCAGTCCAGCCAGTTCTCGTGGTGGCCCTTTGCGCGCGGCAGGTGCACGTCCCCGTCTTCCAGCGGCTTCTTCAGGATGTCGCCCGGGATGCTCTCCAGCCGCTCGCGCGTCACGAAGATCACGCCCTGCTCGCCCACGAACGTCACCCCGCTCGGCCCGCCGTGGATGACCCGCACCCCGCCGGGGTAGATCAGTTCCGCGCCGTACTCGTCGCCCTGGCGCGCGGGAGGCTTCACCGCGAGCGGGCCGGACACGTCCATGTCGAGCCCCCACGCCGCGATGTCGAAGTGGTGCGCGCCCCAGTCCGTCATGATGCCCCCGCTGTACTCGCGGAACCAGCGCCAGCGCGGGAAGTGGTCGTGGATGCCCCGGGGCGAGAGGATCGCGTTGTACGCCCGCACCGGGGCCGGGCCCAGCCACCGGTCCCAGTCGAGCCCCTCGGGCGGCGTCTCGGCCGGCAGGTCGCACCAGCGGCTCGACGTCCCCACCCCCACGTTGACCGACAGGATGCGCCCCAGCCGCCCGCTGCGCACGTACTCGCACGCCGTGCGGAACTTCCCGTCGTACTCCGTCCGCTGCTGCGAGCCGGTCTGGAAGACGCGTCCGTGCGTGCGTACGGCGTCGATCATCGCCTTGCACTCGCGCAGCGTCAGGCACAGCGGCTTCTCGCAGTACACGTCCTTGCCCGCCGCGCACGCGTCGATCGCGTGGATCGCGTGCCAGTGGTCGGGCGTCGCGATCACCACCGCGTCGATGTCGCGGCGTGCCAGCAGCGTGCGGTAGTCGTCGGTCGCGACGCAGTCGCTGTTCGAGTACGCCTTGTCCACCAATCCCTTCGCGTGCTCGCGCCGCGTCGTGTCCACCTCGCACACGCCCACGACGCGCACCCGCGGGTTCTTGACGAAGCTCTGCAGGTGGATCCGGTTCATCAGCCCCACGCCGATGAACCCCAGCCCGACCTGCGCGCCCGCCCGCCCGCCCGCGCTCCACAGGGCGCCGCGCGTCTTGCTCGTGAAGATCAGCGGCCCGGCCGCCCCCGCGATCGCCGCCGCCGCCGCTCCGCCCAGAAATCCACGCCGAGTGAGCCCGTCGCGCATGTGTCGCCTCCCGCCGGGCGCCGCCGCCCGCGCGCGAGTCTACCGGGATTGCCCCGTCCGGGCCGACGTGCCGCGTCTCGGGGGCGGCGCGTGGACTGCGTCCCGCCAAAAGGCGCCCGACCCCCGGCGGCGGGGGTCGGACGGGTGTGGGAATGTGCGAGAGGCTACGGGCACGGCGAACCGGCGACGACCTGAGCCAGCACGTCGATGTCGTCCTGATCGACGTTGCCATCGCGATTGAAATCCGGATCGGTTGCCGAGCACGACGGATCGCCCGCCACCACCTGCGCCAGGCACTCGATGTCGTCCTGGTCGACGTTGCCGTCGGCATTGAAATCGGGGTCGCAGGGCGGAATGCACGCGGGGTCGCTGGGTGAGCGGAGCGTGACCGTCGCGGCACCGCTGGTGAGGCTCTGGCTGCACGCCTGCGAGACCACGCAGGCGTAGACACCCGAATCAGCGGGCACCGTCGCGCTGACGGTCAGGACCGGCGAGGTCGCCCCGGAAATCCTTCCGCCGTTGGCGAGCGCCACGCCGTTGCGGAGCCACTGGTATGTGAACGGTCCGTCGCCGATGGCGAGGATGTCGAGGGTCAGATCCGTGCCAGCACACACGCTGGTGGACACCGGCTGGCGCGTGATCGCGAACGGTGACACCGAGGGAAGGAACCAGGTTTCAGCGACTTGCACTGTGGCCGAGGTCGCGCCGCCGAAGAGCAGCATCCCGCGCCGCACTTCGTCATAGACCATGCCCGGTCCCGCGCGCGGCGAGGGGCCGCCGACGGCCAGCAGCGTCCAGTTGGTCCCGTCCCAGGCCCAGGTGTCGCCGAGGATCGCGCCATTGGTGGGGCCTTCACCCCCGAAGAGGATGACGGCGTTGCGGACGGGGTCGAAGGCCATGGTGTGGAAGCGGCGCGCCGGGGGAGAGACCGCGGGGAACTTCTGCGTCCAGGTTGAGCCGTCCCACTCCCACGTGTCGTTGAAGAAGGTGGAGGCGCCGAAGGACGTGGTACCGCCGAAGAAGACGACGCGCTGGCGGACAGGGTCGTCGGCGAGCGCGGGGGCGTAGCGGACCGAGGGGCCGGTGTTGGAGAGTTGGAGCCATGTCGAGCCGTCCCAGCGCCAGGTGTCGCGGAAGACGGTTGTGCCGTTAATGCCCCCGAAGAGCAGGGTGTGCCCGCGTGCGGCGTCGTAGGTCATGCCCAGGCAGCAGCGGAGCCCCGGGCCGGAGGGGGACGGGAGGCGCTGGAACCACGAAGAGCCGTCCCACTCGTTGGTGTCCCCGATGCTGAGGATGTCGCCGGCGAGAGCGCCGCCGAACAGGACGAAGCGCCCGCGGGAGACGTCAAACGCCGCCCCGCTGGCGCTCCGGCCAACCTGGGGCGCGTTGGCGCTGACTAGCAACCAAGCAGCCCCGTTCCACTCCCACGTGTCGTTGCGGCGTTGTGAGCCGAAGCTGCCGGAGTACATGACGGCACGGTCGCGAATGGTGTCGTAGACCATGGCGGGAGTTGCGCGCGATGCCGGGCCTGACACGGGGAGCTGCGTCCAGCCCACGGGAGTGGCAAGGTCCGGCCCGAAGGCGGGCGGGCCGGCGACAAACGACGCGTTGCGGTTATTCCCGCTCTGGTCGACGGTCGAGCTGTTGTCGAAGACCCAGTGCGCCAGGAGGTTCGGCTGGGGGCCGGTGGGGAGCTGGCAGACGGCGTTGGCGGCGATGTCCGAGGCCGAGCGCGCGGCGCTCCAGATCCGGACGTCGTCGATCCGGCCCTGGAAGCGGCGTGTGAATCCGAACGCGAAGTTGCCCGCGCCGATGAGCACCGGCTCGTTGGCGCCGTAGTACACCACGCTGCTCACGGCCGTGGCGGAGGCGTCGAGCACGCCGTTGATGTACAGGCGCAGCGTCGTGCCGTCGAACGTCCCGGCGACGTGGGCGGACTGTCCGACGCCCACGATCGCGTTGGAGGCGACCGACGTTCCGGAACTGCCAAAGACGTGGGTGACGACGAATGTGACGCGCTGCGACACGGGCGACCAATACAACGCCATCGATCCAAGCCAGAGCCCGGTGGCACCCTGACGGGGCTTCTCGATGATGGCCGCGCCGGGGCCCGAGTTGGTGCCGCCGTACCCCGGCCCGGTCGGCTGGATGCGGGCTTCGAGCGTGAACTGTTGGGGGTTGATGCCGCCGCTGTTGGCGGTAGTGAGATACGTGGAGTCGACCAGCGACGCCGAGCCGCCCACGGTGACCGGCGTGAGCGAGAACTGGCCCTCACCCGTCGGCGTGCCGGGGTACGTGGCGATCCGGAGGTAGTACTGAACGCCCGCGACCGCGTCGAACACCAGTTCGCTCTGGTCGCCGCAGAACTGATCGTTGCACTCCAAGGGAGGATCGATGCAACTCGTGTGGACCGAAAGGTCGGTGTCGACGCCAGTCAGGCCGCAGGTGGAGAAGCGGACGCGGCCGGTCGCGGGTGCGATCCACCGGACGAACACGTCCTGGACACTGAGTGCGCACCCGGTGGGGACCGGCCCGGTGTCCGCGAGGCGATTGTCGAAGGAGAACGTGCCGTAGGTGGAGAAGATCGGGGCCTCCGCGCACCCATCGGAAGGCGAGACAACCCGGGAGACACGGAACCCGGTGACGTCGTCATCGTTCGCCGGGCTGTCGGCGATGCGGACGTCGGCCCGCAGGCCGCTGCCGTTGCTGAGGAACGACCCGCCCCGGAGGCTGCGGTTGGAGCCGAAAATGATCGCCTCGTTCCATTCCCACACGTTCCCGCCCATGTCGAACGTGCCGTAGTAGTTCGCCGCGTACGAGCCGACGGGCGTGTAGTTGCCGATCACGTTGTTATAGTTCGCCTGGCCCGCGGGCGGAAGCCCAGCGATCGGCGCCGTGTTGCTCGATGTCGGGTACAGCCAATAGTTGTCCGCGTTACCGCCCGCGCTAGCGGGCTGGTGGTACGCCGCCTTGTACCACTCGTCCTCGCTGGTCACGGCCCACCGCCAGCCCGCGTTGCGCATGACGGTGTTGTTGTTGATGCCGTCGGGGGTGAGGGTGTACGCGCCGGTCTCGGTGTCGCCACTGCCCTGGCCGTTGTGCAGCCAGTTCGCGAAGCGCGTCGCATCCCAGAACGAGACAAAGTTCACCGGATTGTTCTCGCGCCCGCTCACGGTCGAATACGTGTACGACCCCGGCGAGCCCGAGCGGGTGATACCGCCGAACGAGCCGGCCATGTTCGTGTTGTACAGGTTGAACGGATCCGACGCGGCTTTGGCGTTCAGAAACGCGGCGTACTGCGCGTTGGTCACCTCAGTGGTGCCGATGTTGTAGGTGTACGCCACCGAGCCGTAGCCCGTTGTCGGGTCCGGCGCGTTGCCGGGGTTGCCGATGGGCACGATGGGGATGGTGATCTGGGCCGAGGCGACGGGCGTGCCCAAGCACGTGACGGCCGCGAGTGCGAAAGAAACGCGACGACCGAGCGACGCGAGATTCATGATCATGTCTCCTGAAAGACGGATACTCACTCGCACCATCAATGGCACAAGCCGACGGTGGCGCGAGGCTACCAGTCGGCGCGAATCGACGCGCGGGGTCTTCTGTTGATTCATACAAACTTCACGTCGGACGCGAATGTAGGTCGACGGAGAGCCTCTGCAGACCCCAGTTCAAGCGAAAACCGACCCCGGCGGCGAGGTCGGTCGCGGTCTTGGGTTTATCAAAGGTGCGTGCGCCGATCGGCGGGCGCGCCGCGTTTCGAGCGCCGGTTTACGGGCAGGGCTGGCCCGCGATGACCTGGGCCAGGGCGTCGATGTCGTCCTGATCGACGTTGCCGTCGCGGTTGAAGTCGGGGTCCACGCAGATGCACGTCAGATCGCCCGCCACCGCCTGCGCCAGGCAGTCGATGTCGTCCTGGTCGACGTTGCCGTCGCAGTTGACGTCCGGGTCGCAGGGCGGCGTGCACAGGTCAACCGCCTCGACGCCCCGCACGAACGCGAGCGGCAGCGTGAGCGCACCGCTGAACGCTTCGACGTTCAGCCCCAGTTCCGGCAGCGGCGCCTCGAGGGGGACGACGGGCACGGGCAGGCGGTCGTCGAGGCAGTCCGTGACGCCCGTGGTCTTCGGCGCCGTCACGCCGTACCCCGAGATCGGCGTCGCCCCGTCGATGCGCTGCCCGACCGCGAAGAGCGTGCTGGGCGAGGTCGCGATCCCGTCGAAGCTCTCGCGCGGGTTGGGCGCGCCGTAGCGACGGCCCCACTGCGGGGCGCCCAGCCCGTCGAGCGCGACCACCGCCGCACGCCCCGCCCCGAGCGGGAACTCACGCCCCGCGAGCAGCACCGTCTCGGGCCCGCCCGCCGCCACCTGGTCGAACGCCGTCCCGCGCGCGCCCACGATGAACTGCGGCAGGCGGACCCCCCATCGCAGGGCCCCGGCCGTGGGCGGGATCGACGGGTTCATCCGCAGCACGATCGTCGAATCGGGCTCGCTCGACGCCATGGTGCGCGACGGGGCCGCGACGATCACCTCGTCGCCGCGGATGTCCACCGAAACGTCGCGCTCGTCGGACATGGGGATGTCGACGACGTACGCGATCGCGAGGGACAGGTCGAGGTTTCCCAGCAGCACGATGATGTCGCTCTGCCCGCCGCGCACCGTGTACCCGACGATGAACAGGCGCCCGCCGGGGTACTCGACGACATCGGTGAACTGCACGGGAACGCCGACGCCGCCGATCGACGCGCTGACGATGCGCTGGAGGATCGGCGCGCCGGTGGCGCCGCTCGCCCGAACGAGGTGCCCGCGGTTGCCGGGCGCGCCGCCGGGTCGCAGGGCGGTGCCGACCATGGTGACGACGCCGTCGCCCCCGAGGGTGAGGGCGGGCCCGGGCTCGCTGATGAAGCCCTGCCCGAGGTAGTTCCACGACCAGAGCAGATTGCCCGCGCCGTTGAAGCGGGCGAGGATGTTCCCGTAGTCGAAGGCGGTGGCGGGGTTCCACGTCGTCTGCCCGGCGACGAGAATGTCCTGGCTCGAGGTCGTGACGACGTCGGTGCCGACGATGTCCTCCAGCGATCCGGCGATGTTCACCCGCCAGACGCGGTCCCAGACGAGCGCGCCCGAAGGCGCGTGGCGGACCACCGGCATGCGGAGCTGCGCGGGGTTCGACGCGTCGACGCGCCCGACCGAGGCCCAGCCGCCGGTCCCGCCCGCGACGACGGGGAACTCCGCGGCGGCGTTCAGGAAGAGGTCGTCCTGATACTCATAGCTGAAATGATCGCCCTGCGCGAGGGCGGTGCCGCTCGCGAGCGTGAGGGCCAGAATCGAGGCCAGACGAGTGCATGCCATGACCGTGTCTCCGGTGGTTCGTGCCGCTCCGCGCGTCGCCCCGGCCCCCCGGCCGCGGCACGCGAGGATGCGTGCGTACGTGGTGAGCGACGCCGCCGCCGATAACTCACCCGGATGACGCGAGAAAATGCGCGTGCGGACGCCAGGCGCACTCCACATGCGTGTGTAATGCCACCCTGAAGGCGGAGCGATGCACGCGTGCGTGCTGCCTCTGGGCAGCCGGAACCGGCGACGACTTCGTGAGCGCCAGGATGTCGCCCGCGTTCACCGCTCAGCGAGATCGGCGTACACCAGGCGTCCCGAACGCGTTGGTAGTCTGCGGGGCCGTCGCTCGCAGGGGAGTGCCGCTACTTCTCGGCCTTGAACGTGCTCTTGTACGCCTTGATCGCGCTCTCGAGCTTCTTCTCGAGGTCGGCGTCGAGGGCGCGCTTCGCGTTGAGTTCATCCCACACGGGCTTGCCCACGCCCTTGAAGTACTCGAGCAGCCCGCTCTCGAACTGCCGGACGTTCGTCACCGCGATGTCGTCCATGTAGCCCTTCGAGCCGGCGAAGATTGAGATCACCTGGTCCACGATGTGGAAGGGCGTGTACTGCCCCTGCTTGAGCAGCTCCACCATGCGGCGCCCGCGGTCGAGCTGGCGCTGCGTGGCCTTGTCGAGCTCGGTGCCGAGCTGCGCGAAGGCCTCGAGTTCGCGGGCCGCGGCCAGGTCCAGGCGCAGCGAGCCGGCGATCTTCTTCATCGCCTTCACCTGGGCGTTGCCGCCGACGCGCGACACCGAGATACCGACGTTGATGGCGGGGCGCACGCCGCTGAAGAACAGTTCGGGCTCGAGGTAGATCTGCCCGTCGGTGATCGAGATCACGTTCGTGGGGATGTACGCCGACACGTCGCCCTCCTGCGTCTCGATGACGGGCAGGGCCGTCAGCGAGCCGGCGCCGTTCTCGTTGCTCAGCTTGGTCGCGCGCTCCAGCAGGCGGCTGTGGAGATAGAACACGTCGCCCGGGAAGGCCTCACGCCCCGGCGGGCGACGCAGCAGCAGCGACAACTGGCGGTACGCGACGGCCTGCTTCGACAAGTCGTCGTAGATGCACAGGGCGTGCTTGGGCGTCTTGCCCTGCATGCCCTGCCACATGAAGTACTCGCCCATCGCGCAGCCCGAGTACGGCGCGATGTACTGCATCGGCGCGGGCGCCGAACTGGCGGCGTTCACCACGATCGTGTAGTCCATCGCGCCGTTCTTCTTCAGCGTCTCCACCACGCCCGCGACCGTCGACTCCTTCTGGCCGACGGCGACGTAGATGCACACCACCGCGTCGGGCGTGCCCCAGTACTGCTTCTGGTTGATGATCGTGTCGAGCGCGACCGCCGTCTTGCCCGTCTTGCGGTCGCCGATGATCAGCTCGCGCTGCCCGCGCCCGATCGGGATCATGGCGTCGACCGCCTTGATGCCCGTCTGCAGGGGCTCGTGCACCGGCTGACGCTCGGCGATGCCCGGGGCGATGATGTCGACCTTCCGGTACGCCGCCGCCTGGATCGGGCCCGCGTCGTCGATCGGGCGCCCCAGCGGGTCCACCACGCGCCCCAGCAGCCCCTCGCCGACGGGCACCTCGAGCAGGCGGCCGGTCGACTTGACCATGTCGCCTTCCTTGACGGACAGGTAGTCGCCGTAGATGACCGCGCCGACCGTGTCGAGCTCGAGGTTGAACACCTGGCCCATCACGGCGCCCTCGGCGGTCTGGAACTCCAGCAGTTCGCCCGCCATCGCCTTGCTCAGGCCGTAGATCCGCGCGATGCCGTCGCCGACCTCCACCACCCGTCCGACCTCGGACACTTCCAGGTCGGCCCCGAACTGGGCGATCTCGTTCTTGATGACGGTGGCGATCTCGTCGGCGCGGATTTTCACGGCGTTAGTCCTTCGCGGATGCTTGATTTCGAATCCGCGACGACCTGCCCGCCGCGGGGGGTGAAGGGTAGTCGCCCGCGCCGCCGATGTCACCCCGACCGGGCGACGCCCCCGCCTGGTGCCCTGCACGCCGGCGAAGACCGCGCGCCCGCCGCGCCTGCGGCTCGCTTGCGAAACTCGGCCCGTTCACGGTAGGATCCGCCGCTCTACTGAAGGGGTCACACGAACATGGACGCGCAACTCAAAGCGGCGGCGGAGGCGGTCAAGGCCCACATCAAGAAGTGGGAGGATGTGGCGACCAAGCACTACAAGGCCTACGGCGGGAAGGACCCGAGCGAACTCGCGGCGCTCTCCACCCTCGACGCAGATCTCGAGGAAATGCGCGATGTCGTCGCCGAACTCTCGCGCGTGGGAAAAGCCATTCTCCCGGTGCAGATGGCCGCCGGTGTCTACAGCGGCACCACCGGGGTGATCTCCACGTACAAGACCCAGTTGTCGACGATGGAGAAGCTGGTCAAAGAAGCAAAGGAACTGCAGAAGGCCAAGCCGCCCGCGCCACCGCCCAAGCCCGCCCCCGCCACCAAGCCGCCCGTCGCGCCGGCCAAGCCCGCCGGGGCCAAGGCCAACCCCAACGCCGGCCGACCGCTGCCCAAGCCGCCGGCGCGCAAGCCTCCCCCGGGATACAAGGCCTAGGGCCGGCCCGCCGGGCTACTGGCCGGGGGGCGTCGCACCGGTCCCCGCCGGGGCGCGCCGCGTGATCGTCAGCCGAACCACGCGGCTTGCCGCCTCGAACCGAAGCGCGGTCGGAAAGCCCGTGAACACCGCTTCCTTCGACGTGATCGCCCGTTCCAGTTCCTCGAACGACAGCGGCACGAACGCCACCACCGGGATCTCCCGCGTCTCGATCTGACGGATCAGGTCCGCCGGGCCCGACACCGTCACGTCGAGCAGCGCCCGGTCCGCCTCCGGCACCGTGATGTCGAACGCCGCCAACTCCGCCGGCGCCACACGCAGGTGCACCGGCACGTTCGGCAGTCGGACCGTCGCGGTGCGGCTTCGGACTGTCAGGATCGCGTCCGCCGCCCCCGGCACGATCTGCACGCGGGTCGCGCCGCGCAGCTCGGCCGGCGCCTCCAGGGGCACCGCCGGCACCGTCTCGCGCCGTCCGGGGACCAGGCGCGACCATGTCCGATCGTCGATCCGCAGCACCACCGCCGACGTCTCGGTCAGCTTCGCCGCCTCGCGCGACGGTGCGATGACCTTCGCCGTCGCCGGCACCGCCTCGGGCAGCCCTTCCAGGTCCCCCTCGGGTGTCACCACGGTGATCTTCACGTCGCGCGTGACGAGGTCGTCCACGCGCACCGTCACGTCCTCGGGCTCGATCCGCCGGATGCTCACGCCCTGCGCGCCGAACTCCGGGAGCGCGCGGACCACCGGGCGCAGGGGCAGCGAGAACTCGCCCCGGGCCGTGCCCACGCCCTCGCTCCCCGGCGTGATCCGGACCGGCCCAGACCGCGACAGGCGCAGCACGCCCTCGATGGACTCCGTCGCCCCTTCCACCGTCATCGCCACCCGCAGCACCGTCCCGCTCGGGCGCGGCGTGCCCGGCGCCCCCGGCGTCGACGACGGATCCACCAGGTCGATCGTCCGCTCCGACCCGCGGTCCGCGTCGAACACCAGTTCGATCGTCACTTCCTCCGTGCGCAGGCTCTCGGCCTCGGCGAACAGCCACACCAGCATCGCCAGCACCGTCGCCGCCACAATGGTCTGCACGTGCCGCGCCATCACACGCTCCGTTCCGAAGCCTCTTCCGGCGTTTCGACACCCCGCTCGGGCTCCGACGCCCTGGGCCCGGCCAGCACCGGCGTCTTCGACAGCCGCACCGTCAGTTCATCGCGCAGTTGGGCCGGCGTGAAGGGCCCGGCGAGTCGCCCGCGCTCCGCGATGCGGATCGACCCCGTCTCTTCGCTCACCACCACCACCAGCGCGTCCGCTTCCTTCGACACGCCCACCGCCGCCCGGTGGCGAGACCCCAGCGACGCGTCGCGCATCTCCTCGGGCTCGGCGAGGGGCAACTGCACCCCCGCCGCGTGCACCGTCCGACCCTTCACGATCACCGCCAGGTCGTGCAGCGCCGATCCCGGAAAGAAAATCGTCTGCAGCAGCCGGGCCGACAACTCGGCCCCCAGCACGGTTCCGCCTTCCACCACGCCCGCGAGCGGGGTGTTGCGCTCGAGCACGATGAGGGCCCCGAACTTCGAGCGAGACAGGTACGTGCACGCCGCCGCGATCTCCGACGCCACGTGCTGCACGTCCTTGGGCGATCCCCGCAGGAACGGGGTCTCGCCGAGGCGCACCAGCGCCCGGCGCAGTTCGGGCTGGAAGATCACGATGAGCGCCACCGCCGCCAGCGCGATGAACTTGTCGTACAGGTATGTCAGCCTTTGGAACGCGTCGGAGCCTCCCAGCACCCGCGACGCGATGGTGATCGCGACGAGCAGCAGCAGCAGGCCCTTGAGCGCCCCCGCCGCACGAGTCCCCTGCACGAACCGGATCACCACGTACACCACGACCCAGATGAGCGCCAATTCGAGCGCGACCTCCCATAGGGAGTAGTTCCCCAGCCGGTCGATCAGCGCTTGCGGGCGGTCCGTGAACATCAGGCGGCGTACTCCGGGGTGAGTCTACCGCCGCCGATCACCCGCGGCGGTACCATCGCCCCGTGCCCTACCGCATCGTGGAAGTCGTCCAGACGCCCAACCCCGACGCGCTCAAGTTCGTCCTCGACGCCTCTCCCGCGCCCGACCGTCCCCGCTCCGTGCGGTCCCGGGCCGAGGCCGCCGATCCGCTCGCCGGCGCTCTGATGGCCATCGAGGGAGTGTCGCACGTGCTCATCCACGACGGCTGGATCACCGTCTCCCGCACTCCCGGCACACCCTGGGACGCCCTCCGCCGGCGCGTCGCCGAAGCCCTCGCCGCGGCGCCGGGCCCCGCGTGAAACCTCCTCTCGCCGAGCCTGACGCACACGAGCGCGTCCCCGTCGCGCTCGTCCGGTGGTTCGAGCAGTCCCGCCGCCCCTTTCCCTGGCGGAAGGTAAACCCCCGCACCGGGCGGCGTGATCCGTACCGCGCCCTCGTCAGCGAGTTCATGCTCCAGCAGACGCAGGCGTCGCGCGTCGAGCCCGCCTTCCGCGCGTTCGTCCGCCGGTTTCCTTCCGTGCGCGCGCTGGCCCGCGCGCATCCCGACGAGGTGCGCCGCGCCTGGTCGGGCCTTGGGTATTACCGGCGAGCCTCGATGCTCCACGCCGCCGCTTGTGAGATCGTCTCGCGGTTCGGGGGCGTCGTCCCGCGCGACGCCGCGGCGCTGCGCACGCTGCCGGGGGTGGGGGCGTACACCGCCGGCGCGATCGCGTCGATCGTGTACAACGAGCGCGAGCCCATCGTCGACGGCAACGTCCTGCGCGTGCTGCTGCGTCTGCACGGACGCGACGGCGCGGCCGACGACCCCGCCTCGGTCTCGTGGGCCTGGGCGCAGGCCCGCCACCTCGCCGCCGACCCGCGCGTGCAGCCGGGCGAGGTGAACGAGGGCATCATGGAGTTCGGCGCGCTCGTCTGCACCCCGGCCGCCCCGCGCTGCGACGCCTGCCCGCTCGCCCGGCAGTGCGTCGCGCGCCGCACGGGACGCGTGCACGAGATCCCCCGTCCCAAGCGCCCGCCCCCGCGGGCCGAGGTGCACCTGCACGTGCTCGTCGTGACCGACCTCGCCGGACGCGTGCTGCTGGAGCAACTGCCCGCCGACGGCCTGTGGGCCCGCCTCTGGGCGCCCCCGACCATCGCCGGCGCCGACGCCGACCTCGCGCGCGACGCGGCCCGGCGCGGGCTTTCGCTCCTCCCCGCGGGCGAACTCGCGCGCACGCTCACGCACCGGCGGGTGCGGCTGCGCCTGTGGCGTGCACACGTCCCGACCCGCCCGCGCCCTTCCCGGACGCGCCGCTGGGTGCTGCCCGATGCGCTCGTCGACCAGGGCGTGCCCAGCGCCCACGTCGCGGCGGTCCGGGCCGCGCTCGCCGCGGCCCGCCCCTGAATGAAAACGCCCCGGGCGCGGGGCCCGGGGCGGCATTGAGATCAAGTGCGTTGATGCGTCGGAAGAGGCCCTCGCGTGCGCTTCGGGCCCGGTGAAGGCTCGAAGGCGAACTTACGGGCAGGGCGACCCGGCGACGACCTGCTCGAGGCTGGCGATGTCGTCCTGGTCGACGTTGCCGTCGCGGTTGAAGTCAGGATCAACCGGGGAGCAGCTCGGGTCGCCCGCGACGACCTGCGAGATGCAGGCGATGTC
>JANRJM010000011.1 GCA_033763975.1 Planctomycetota bacterium | reverse complement strand
TGTCCGGGCGGCGAGCATGTTCGCAGATCATTCCCTCGCCGAAAGAGCCTGTCGCCACTTACTTGAGGCACGCGAGCGAGGAATACCCACACTGCTGGCCGACACGAAGCTCTACGAGCGGAGCCCTTCGCTTCGCCGCGTGTACTTCGAATGGTTGCGCGACGGCCAGACCAACATCGATCACCAGTGGGATGGGAGCCAAGGCATACTGGCAAGCTCGCTAAGAGCGGGCGAACTGGAACTCGCGCAGCTCGCCCTTGATCAACTCGAACGAATCGCCGTGAAGCTTGAGAATCGCCGGGCTGAGTTTTGCGATTTGCTCGATCAGCCCGCCGCGTACTCGCCCGCGTGGGATCCCGAGGACGCGGAGACTGCGCGAGTCAGGATGCTCGAACTCGACGGTGATCTTGACACAGCTGCTCAGATTCTCGAGAAACGGTTCTACAGGCTTCGCCAGATCGGCACTCCTCTTGCTTCTGCACAGGCTCAGCAAATTGTTGAGCAACTGCGTGAGTACCAAGTCGGATCAGTGGACTGCGATCGGTTAGACGAACTGTTGGGTCAGGAGAGCAGCGGCCAACCCAACGCATCCCAGCCCAATGGCACCGCTTCGGCTCAGTCCGTGAGGCTGCTCTACATCGGCGGCAATGAGACTCAGCAGCAGTACGAAGGTTTGATCCGGCAGGTATTCGCGAAGACCATGCCCAACCTCACACTTGACTTCTTGTTCCCGGGTTGGACCTCGAACTGGCATACGTGGGTAGAGGACGTCAAGCGGAAGCTGCCGCATGTGCATGCGGTCGTGCTGAGTTCGATGGTTCGTACTCAGTTTGGGCGCCATGTCCGTGCCCTTTGCAACGAAGCGACACCGTGGTTCCCCTGCACAGGGCGAGGAAAGCAATCGCTGATTCGCAGCATCACACGCGCAGCAGAAGTAGCGTCTTCACGATGACACCTCGCTCAATCCGGACGAACCTTGAGGACTCAGGTGGTATGGCATGTGCATTTGATTGGCCCGCGTCCTTTGTCAATCGGTGAACTGGCCAGTTGTGTCCCCAAAAGTGTCCCCAGAACAGCAGCTCCGAATCGCGCCGATCCAAGAGATGGCTATTCGAACCGCTTCTCCGAAGGCCTGTTTTTGCAGTGGTTTAGGCAAACATGCACGATCGGCGACTCGGAGGCAAGGCCCCGCCCATCGACTCCCCCCCTCTCCGCTTCGCCCGATCGCGCGACCCACCCAAACTGGCGGTGGGATTCTGTCATCCGCACGGGCGCCCTTGCCGCTTTTCTCGATCCGAGTGGTGAATCGTCCGCCCGTCGCGGTCGATTCCTCACGGGCATCGGGGCCGGCGAGCGTCGCCGGCCCGGCTTCCTCCCGACCGCTCACCTCGCGACTCTCCACACACCCGCCATGGACGCCCGACACATCAACGCTTTCGTCGAGGCCGCCAAGGCGGTCTTCACCACGATGCTCAATCTCGAGATCTCGTTCGATCGCCCGAGCGTGATCTGCGGGAATCCCACGTACGACGTCTCGGGCGTTATTGGGCTCTCCGGCGACGTCGTGGGATCGGTCATTATCGGCATCCCCCGCTCGTGCGCCAGCGGGATCGTCCGCGCGTTCACCGGCACGGAATACGAGGTCGGGTGCGCGGAGTTCGCCGACGCCGTCGGCGAGCTCGTCAACATGATCGCCGGGGGCGCCAAGGCCCGCTTCGAGGGGCTCAACGTCAGCATCGGATGCCCCACCGTCATCATCGCCCCCAGCCACCAGGTGCGCAACCCATCCAGCGCCCTGGGCATCTGCATCCCCTGCCAGACGCCCGCGGGACGCCTGGTGATCGATGTGGCCTTCAAGTCGGTCGGGAAGTCTCATGCGTCAGTTTCAAGCCCGGCAGCAAACGGAACCGGGCAGGCCGCCGCCTAGCCGTTGGTGCGGAGACCACTGTCATGCGCGTACTCATCGTCGATGACTCAAAGACCATGCGGAACATCGTCAAGGGCGTGGTCCAGACGCTCGGCGCAAAGGCCGTTGAAGAGGCCGGGGACGGGCAGGACGCCCTCAGCCGCGTCGACGCCTTCGGCCCTGACATCATCCTCCTCGACTGGAACATGCCCATCATGGACGGGCTGACCTTCGTCCGGACCTACCGCGCCAAGGGCAAGCAGACTCCCATCATCATGGTCACCACCGAAGCCGAAAAGGCACGGGTCATGGAAGCCATCAAGGCCGGCGTCAACAACTACGCCGTCAAGCCCTTCACCCCCGAGGGTCTCTCCAAGATCATCGAGATCACGCTCGCCAAGGCCGCCGTCAAGGCGGCGTAGCGCTCCACGTTCCCGAGCCGAGGGAGTTCTCTGTGACCTCTTCAGGGGACATCACGATCCGGATCTCTCACGACGCCACCGAGGCGTGCCTGCTCGTCCCGCCCGGCTGCGACCGCGCACTGCTTTCCCCGTCCTCGCTGCTCATGCTTGTTCAGCAGGCGGGCGTCGCTCTCACCCCGCAGGTTCGTCAGGCCATCGGCGCCATTCGCCCGGACACGGCCCAGGCGTCCCCGATCGTGATCGCGCGCGCCATCCCTCCCACACCCGGCACGAACGGGCGCCTGGAATGGGCCGAGGGATACGCGCCCGACGCGCCCCCCAGCACGCCCGAGTCCGGCTCCGGGTCGGTCGATCATCACGCCGGACGCCGCTACCTCCATGTGCGCGCGGGCGATGTCGTCGGCACCCTGCACCCGCCCACCGAGGGCATCGACGGCTGCGATGTCCGCGGCAACGCGATTCGCGCGACCCCGGGGCGTGCCGCCGCGGTCCGCCTGCACGCGTCGCTGAGCGTGGATCCCGACGGACGCGTGATCGCGCAGCGCGAGGGCGTGCTCACGCTCCGGGACGGCGAGGTCGAGGTCTCGCAGGCCCTGGAGATCAACGGCCCGGTCGACTTCTCCAGCGGCAACATCGACTTCGCCGGCGACGTCTACATCTCCGGGGGCGTGCGCGCGGGCTTTCGCGTCAAGGCCGGACGCGCGCTGCGCGTCGGCGGGCTCGCCGAGGCCTCGGCCATCGAATGCGCGGGCGACTTCGACGCGCCGGGCGGAATGGCCGGCGACGGGCGCGGCACGCTCGAGGTGGGCGGGACCGCGCGGGTCGCGTATCTCGACGCCGTCAGCGGCACCATCAAGGGCGACCTGTTCGTCGAGCGCGAACTCATCGCCTGTCGCCTCGCGGTGGGCGGGAGCGTCCGCTCGCCGGCCGGCACCGTGCTCGGCGGGACGCTGGCCCTCGCCTCGTCGCTCGACGTCCGCGTGCTGGGCAGCGAGGCGGGCACCCCGACGGTCGTCCGCCTGGGCGACCTCCCGATGGACCGGGCCGCGCTCGCCGGGGCGATGCGTCGGGTGACGGCGGCCCGCGCGCGCCTGGCGCGGTGCACGGAAGAAGAACTCATGCTGCGCGTGAACCCCCGCCCGTGCGCCGCCGAAAAGGAACGCCTGACCGAGGTCGCGTACGAACTGAGCGAGATTCGTCGCGCGATCGTCGCGGCGGAGGCGGACTTGGCCCAGCTCGAGGCCTTGTACCGCGGGCGCCCCAGGCCGTCGATCGTCGTGCATCACACCATCCACGCCGGCGTGTCGCTGCACGTGGACGCGAGCATCGCCGTCTTCTCGCGCGCCGTGCGGGGGCCCCTGCACATCGAGACCGACGCCTCCGGCGCGCTCCTGTGCCGCATCGGTTCGGGCCCATCCCGCCCGCTCGCCGACCTGGCCCGAGTGACCACCCTGCCCGCGCCCGCCGCGACGCCCGAATCGCCATCCACCGCTCGCCTGGCGGCGTGAGTCGACGCGACGAGCAGGAGCGCCGGCCCGCCCAGCGACCAATCGCACCAAGCACGCCGTCGCACCAAGGGACGCCGTCGCACCAAGCATGCCAGCGCGCACGGCTGGCCAGCGCGCAACGCGGGCGCGCGCTCGCTTCGGCGGTGCGCCCGGTCACACGCCCGCGAATGTCGTCAGGCGGCCGCCCGGATCGAGTCCGACGCCGGCGCCGGCTGCGCGTCGGCCACGTGCTTCTCCAGGTCCTGCTTCGCACCCACGCTGTTCACGTTCAGCAGGATGACGACCTTGTCCTTGACCTTGCCCATGCCCTGGATGGCGCTGAGCGGGATCGACGTGCCGAAGTTCGGGGGCGGCTCGATGTTCCCGCGGCTGATGTCCACCACCTCGCGCACCGAGTCCACGATGATGCCTAGTTGGAACGCGCCGCTGCCGTCCGCCTCACCGCCGACCTCGACCACGAGGATGCACGTCTCGGGCGTGTACGCGACGAAGGGAAGCCCGAAGCGAGCCCGAAGCTCCATCACCGGGATGATCTTCCCCCGCAGGTTGATGACGCCCTTGACGTACGCGGGCGTCTGCGGCAGGGGGGTGACGTCGATCAGCCCGATGATCTCGCGGACGCTCAGGATCGGCAGCCCGTACTCCTCCTTGCCGAGGCAGAAGGTCAGGAACTTGTCGTGATTGCCGTCGTCCGTGCGCGAGGCGTTGCGGACCTTGGTGGCACTGGTTGGCTGGGTCGTCAAGCTGGACATGGAAGACTCCTGGACGGAACAGTTCACGAGGCCGCCGCGCTGGCCGCCCCTCCGAGAATGCCGCCGACATCGAGGATGAGCGCCACGCGCCCGTCGCCGAGGATCGCCCCGCCCGACACGCCCGGGATGGTGTGCGTGCCCTGGCCGAGCCCTTTGATGACAACCTGCTGCTGCCCGATGATCTCATCCACCGACAGGCACGCGCGCGTCCCGCGGCATTCGACCACGACGAGCAGTTCGTCCGCGGGCGTGTCGGTGCTGGTGCGCCCCGCCAGCACGCTGTCGAGGCGGTAGATGGGGAGCAGGCCGTCGCGCACGCGGGCCATCCGCCCGCGCTCGAGCACGGTGTTCACCAGGGCGGGGGTGGGCTTGAAGCTGCGCTCGATGGACAGCGTCGGGATGACGAACCGCTGCGTCCCCGACCGCACGACCATCCCGTCGATGATCGCCAGCGTGAGCGGGAGCCGCAGCGTGAAGAGCGTGCCCTGCCCGGGCTTGGAGTCGATGTCGATCGTGCCGCGCAGCGCCTCGATGTTCCGGCGCACGACGTCCATCCCGACGCCGCGCCCCGACAGGTCGGTGATGCGCTCGGCGGTCGAGAACCCGGGCAGGAAGATGAGGTTGAACACCTCCGCGTCGGGGATCTCCTGCAGCGGGCGGTCCGCCGTGTAGATCCCCCGCTCGATCGCCTTGGCCAGGATTCGGTCGCGGTCGAGCCCCTTGCCGTCGTCCTGCACCTCGACCAGGATCGACCCGCCCGAGTGGTACGCGCGGAGCCAGATGTTGCCCCCGTCGGGCTTCCCGGCCGCCCGGCGCACGTCCGCCGGCTCGATCCCGTGGTCGCACGAGTTGCGGATCATGTGCACCAGCGGGTCGGCGATCTCCTCGACCACCGTGCGGTCGATCTCGACGTCTTCCCCTTCCGTGTGCAGCGTCACGCGCTTGCCCGACTTCGCCGACACGTCGCGCACCAGGCGTCCCATCTTCTGGAAGGTCGCCTTCACCGGCACCATCCGCAGCGACATCGACACTTCCTGCAGGTCGCGGATGATCTTCCCGACCATCGCGAGATTGCGGCTCACGCGCTGCTCGCGCAGCCCCCGCACCGCGGGATCCTGCACGACCATCTGCTGCGCGATCACCAGCTCGCCCACCATGTCCACCAGCGCGTCCATGCGCAGCGTGCTGACCTTGACGGTCTGGTCCGCACGCTTGGCGATCGCGTTCGGCGCCTGCGCCGTTCCGGGGGTCGGCCCCGCGGGGGCCTCGGGCGCCGGGGCTGACCCCGCCGGATCGCCCGCCGCGGGATGTTCCCGGGCCGGCGTCGCGGGCGTGCCGGTGGTGCTCGCCGTGTGCTCGCCGCGCGTGGCGCGCTCCACCTCGGCGATGAGCACCCCGAGCTGCTCGCCCGTCGGCGCTGCCCCCCCGCCCTCGAGCGCCCGGATGAGCGCCGCCATCATGTCGCAGCTGCGCAGCACCAGGCCCAGGCTCGCGTGGTCCAGCGTCACGCGCCCCGACCGTGCGGCGTCCAGCAGGAACTCGGTGCTGTGCGCGAGCGACACGACCGGGGCGAGATTCAGGAACCCCGCCACGCCCTTGATCGTGTGGAACGCACGGAAGACCGTGTTGATGTTCTCGCGGTCGCCCGGGTGCTTCTCCAGTTCCAGCAGCGCGTGCTCCGACTGCGCGATGTGCTCGCGCGCCTCGCACAGGAACTCCTGCAGCGTGCCCTGCATCGCCGGGTCAACGGACAGGTCCACCGGCGTGCCCACCGCGGGCGCCGCCTCGGCGGGGGCCTGCGCCGGACGAACCGGGTCGGACGCCTCCGCCGCGGGCGACGCCGGCGGGAGTGCGCACGCCTCGCCCAGGCGACGCAGCGTCTCGAGCAGCGGGCGGTGCTCGGGCGCCGGCGCGAGCGCGTCGTTCGCCAGCGTGCCGATGTACCCGCGCATCCAGTCCACGACCTCGAGCACCGGCTGCATGCGCGAGAGCGCCGCGCCGCACGAATCGATCATCGTCTCCGCCGCGTGGCACAGCTGCTGCGCCTCGCGCAGCGACAGCACCCCGCACTCGCCCTTGAGCGTGTGCAGCCTGCGCCGAAGCTCCGCCATCGCGTCGGCCGGGGCAGACCCGGTGTCGAGCGACACCGCCAGCCCCTCGATCTCTCCCAGCCCCGACGCGCACGACGCGATCCACGAGGCCAGCAGTTCCGCATCGATCGGCTCACGCCGCGCGGGCGAGGCCTCGAACGGCGACGCGCCGACCTCCGACAGGGGCCTGCCCTCCTCGTCCGCCGCCACCGCGCGCTGCGCGAAGTCGATCCCCGCGCGGATCTGGTCAAGCGCCGCCGCCGCGTTCTCCGTCTCCCGGTAGATGATCTGCTGCAGCAGCCCGTCCGACTGCTCCAGGCAGTCCGTGACCGCCGCGAGATCCACAGCCTCCAACTCGCGGAGTACCCCGCGCATCCGCTCGTGCAGTTCCACCAGCGCGGGCAGATCGTGCTCGTCGATGAGCACCGACGTCTTGGCGAGTTGCTCGATGGCTGGGGTAATCGTCACGGGTGGCGTTCTTCCTGGAAGGGTGCTCTATCGTCGGTCGAACGGCGCCCCGAGTTCACCGTCTTGCACCGCGGACGACTCCCCTGCACAGGGTCGTAACCGACTACAAACAAGCGAATTCCACGCGGTAGATCGCAAAGTTTCAACGCTCCGCGTCCGATGGTCCACTCGCCGCGGGCGTCCACGCCCGCGCGCTCGATCGCACGCCGCCCGTTGAGGTGGCCGGCACGTTGACCGGCGCCGGGGCAAAGGAAACGTCGGGCAATGCCCGCATCGCACTCGTGGGGAACGCCATGCTGAAGAAACTCCTCGCCGCGAACATCAGTACTCGGTTGATCGTGCTGAGCACCGCGCTCCTCCTCGCGGTCATGGGCATCACGTCCTACGTGCTCATCCTGAAGCACGAGCACACCGTGAAGGAAGACCTGGTCACCGAGTCAAAGGTCTTCACCGCCCTGGCGGACGAGACCAAGAACCACGTCTCCGCCTTGCACAAGGCGGGCTCCTTCGACACCGAGAAACTCATCGAGGAACTGCAGGACGCCCGCGAGAAGGGACGCCATTACTCGGACACCAGCTTCTTCAAGACCGTGCCCATCGTCGCCGGCTGGAAGGCGGCGGAGGAGGCCGCCAAGCGCGAGAACGTCAAGTTCGTCGTGCGCGCCTTCGACGCCCGCAACAAGGACAACGAGCCCAAGCCCGGGGAGTACCAGCACGAACTGCTGGAGAAGCTCACGCGCCAGGTCCAGTCGGGCGGCTCCGCCGAGCTCTGGGGCGAAGATGCCAAGGACAAGCAGCTCGTCTACATGCGGGCAATCATGCTCGACTCCTCGTGCATGGTCTGCCACGGCGACCCCGCCACCAGCCCGACCGGCGACGGCAAGGACCTGCTCGGCTTCCCGATGGAGAACTGGAAGCCCGGCGACATGCACGGCGCGTTCGTCGTCTCGCAGCCCCTGCAGCGCCTGGAGGACGAGGTCGCGTCATTCGTCGCCAGCGCCGCACTGTGGACGTTGCCCATCGCCGCGGTCGGCATCTTCACCATGGTCGTGCTCCTGCGCCGCTGGCTGGGTCGCCCGCTGAACACGCTGGCGGCCAGCCTCAAGGACATCGCCGACGGCGAGGGCGACCTGCGCGTCCGCCTGAACGACTCCAGCACCGACGAGGTCGGCACCGTCGCCCGCTACTTCAACGCGTTCGTCAAGAAGATCGAGGATGTCATCGTGCAGGTGCAGTCCGGCGCGGGCGAGATCGACGCCGGCGCATCGCAGATCTCGGGGGCGAGCCAGTCGCTGGCGCAGGGCGCCAGCGAGCAGGCGGCCAGCCTCGAGCAGATCAGCGCCTCGGTCGAGCAGATGTCCGCCATGACCCAGCAGAACGCCGAGAACGCTCGCCAGGCCAACGCCATGTCCGAGACATCCAAGGCCGCCGCGGACCGCGGCCAGACCGAGATGCGTCAGATGTCCGCCGCCATGAACGAGATCAAGCAGTCCAGCACCGAGATCGCCAAGATCATCAAGGTCATCGACGAGATCGCCTTCCAGACCAACCTCCTCGCCCTCAACGCCGCCGTCGAGGCCGCCCGCGCGGGCGAGGCCGGCAAGGGCTTCGCCGTCGTCGCCGAAGAGGTCCGCAGCCTCGCCCAGCGTTCCGCCGAGGCCGCCCGAAACACCTCCGCCATGATCGACCAGGCCACCCGACGCGCCGACACCGGCGTCGAGATCGCCACCCGTGTCGGCACCGTCCTCGACGAGATCGCCACCGCCACCGGCAAGGTCAACACCCTCCTCGCCGAGATCGCCTCCGCCTCCGGCGAGCAGGCCAAGGGCATCAGCCAGGTCAACACCGGCGTCAGCGAGCTCGACAAGGTCACCCAGCAGAACGCCAGCAACTCCGAGGAACTCGCCTCCGGCGCCGAAGAGACCGCCTCCCAGGTCGTCTCCCTCCAGGAACTCGTCAGCCAGTTCAAGACCAGCGCCGAGACCGGCGGCGCACGGCTCGAACGCCCCGCCCCGCGCCCGCAAGCGCCCCACGCCCCCGCTCACCCCGCCCGCCCCGCGCCACGCCGCCCTGCCCCACGCGCCTCCGCCTCCAACGCCCCCACCAAGCGCGCCGCACTCGCCGCCGCCGCGGCAGCACCTCGACCCGCCGACGACCCCGGCCGCGCCATCCCCCTCACCCCGGACGACGACGCCCTCGCCAACTTCTAACCCGCCCGGCCAGGACTCACCCAACGACCCATGCGGACGCTCGCCGAATCACAGTTCCAGCGCATCGCGGCCCTGGCCCAAGCCCGGTGGGGGTTGCACCTCACCCCGGTCAAGCTCCCGCTGGTGTCCAGCCGCCTGGCCTCATTCCTCCGCAAGTCGCGCTTCGCCTCGCCCGAGGCCTACCTCGACCACCTCGAGACCGACGCGACCGACGAGGACATGCTGCTGTTCTTCGACCTGCTGTCGACGAACGTCACCAGCTTCTTCCGCGACCCGCAGCACTTCGCCTACCTCGAGCGCGAGTTCTACACCCCGCTGGCGAGAGAGAACCTCACGACCCCGGGACGGCGGATCCGGGTCTGGTCCGCCGCGTGCTCGACGGGCCAGGAGCCGTACTCGCTGGCGATCAACGCTCTCGAGAGCCTGCCCGACATCCGGGCGTGGGACGTCAGGATCCTCGGCACGGATCTCTCGACCTTCGCTGTCGGACAGGCGAAAGCGGGCCGATACTCGCCCGACTCGATGGACGGCATGCCGCCGGAGCTCGCGGAGAGGTACTTCTCGAGCGTGCCCGGGCAATCCCCGCCGATGCTCGAGGTTGCGCCGGAGGTCCGCAAACTCGTGACGATCGGACGCCTCAACCTGATGGACGCCTGGCCGATGCGAGGCCCGTTCGACGTCATCTTCTGCCGGAACGTGATGATCTACTTCAACGCCGAGACCCGGCGCCGGCTGGTCCGCCGGTTCCACGACCTCTTGCGTCCCCAGGGCATCCTCGCGGTCGGCAGCGCCGAGACCCTCGCCGGTCTGGGCGTGCCGTTCCGTTCGGTGCAGCCGTCGGTGTACGTCAAGGAATGAACGGGAGTACTTCGTGTCCAGACTGGCCCCGGGCTCCACTTCTTCGCCGACCGACGAGAAACTCATCGTCGGGGTCGCCGACATGGCGGTCTCCGCCGATCCCGCCTCGACGATCGTCACGTTCGCGCTCGGCTCGTGCATCGGCGTGACCATCTACGACCCGGTCGCGCGCGTCGGCGGGCTGCTCCACTTCATGCTGCCGACCTCAGACCTCAACAAGGACAAGGCGGCGCAGAACCCCGCCATGTTCGGCGACACCGGCATCCCCCACCTCTTCCGCACCTGCTACGAGCGCGGCGCCAAGAAGGAGCGGCTCATCGTCTGCGCCGCCGGCGGCGCCGAGACGCTCAGCGAGGACGGGCACTTCAAGATCGGCACCCGCAACCGCACGCTGCTCCGCAAGATCTTCTGGAAGAACAGCATCCTCCTCTCCGCCGACGACACCGGCGGCGCCAACAGCCGCACACTCTCGCTGCGCATCGCCGACGGGCTCGTGATCGCCAAGTCCCAGGGAACGGAGCGCACGCTATGGGCGGCATGAACGACATCCTCGACCGCGTGGGGCGCCTCACCGCCCTCCCCACCACCGTGCTGCGCGTCGGCTCGATGATCGCCGGCGGCGAGTCCACGGTCGCCGCCCTCGAGAAGGTCATCCGCCAGGACGAGGCCCTCAGCATGGCCGTCCTCCGCTACGCCAACTCCGCGCGCTACGGGCGCCCGGGCCGCACCTTCGTGCTGCGCGAGGGCATCGCGCGCCTGGGAACCGAACTGCTCAAGAAGATCGTCCTCGAGCACCAGGCCGCGGGTGTCTTCGCCGACGCCGGCGGCGCGTACGGGCTGCAGCGCGGCGCGCTCTGGCGCGGCGCGGTGGGCGGGGCGCACGCCGCCGAGGGGCTCGCCAGGCGGGCCGCCAGCGTCAACGCCGACCTCGCCTTCATCGCCGCGCTGCTGCGCGACGTGGGCAAGCTCGCCTTCGACGCCGCCCACGGCGAGCAGCACGCGCGCCGGATCGCCGAGGCCATGACGCCCGATCGCTCGTGCCTCGACGCGGAGCGCGCGGTGTACGGGTTCGACCACGCCGAGCTCGGCGCCGCGCTCGCGACGCGCTGGAGCCTGCCCGAACGCATCGCCGAGGCCATCGCGTTCCACCACGCCCCGCCCGAGGATCCCCGTCGCCAGAACGCCCTGTTTGACATCGTCCACGCCGCGGACATGGTCGCCCTGTGGGCCGGCCTGGGCGTGGGGGTCGACGGGCTGCACTACCGCCTCGCGGATCACGTCCGCACACGCCTGAACCTGGACCGTCCGACGGTCGAGCTCGCCATGGCCGACGCGTTCGCGGGCGTCCGTGAAGTGGAAGCCTCCGCCCAGCACGCTCCCGGAGCACCCGCATGAACTGCAACGTCCTGATCGTCGACGACTCGCCGATCCTGCGCAAGGCCATCAAGAAGGTGGTGCGTCTCGCGGGGATCGAGGAAGACCGCATCCACGAGGCCGGAAACGGACGCGAGGCCCTCGACATCCTCAACATGGTGTGGATCGACCTCGTGCTCCTCGACCTCAACATGCCCGTGATGGACGGCGAGCAGTTCGTGCGCGAGCTCCGCACGCTCCCGGACCTCGCCGACGTCACCGTGGTGATCGTCAGCACCGAGGCCAACCGCGAACGCCTGGACCGCCTCCGCGAGCTCGGCGTGGCCGAGTCGCTCCGCAAGCCGTTCGAGCCCGAGGACCTCTGCCGCCTCATCTCCAAAGTGCTCGGAGTCAAGCAATGACCACTCTCACCGCCGACGATCTCGCGCAGCTCACGATCGCGACGCTCGAGCGCACCGCGTTCATGCTCGCCGACCCCGCGGAGACCGACCCCGCCGCCTTCGCCCGCACCACCCGCGCCGCGATCATCCGCTACCACGGGCCCCAGGCCGGCCAGGTCGAACTCCGCACCACCGACGGCTTCCTGCGCGGGCTCGCCGCGGGGCTGCTCGGTGTCGAGCCCGACGACATCGACCTCGACGCCAGCGGCGAGGACGCCATCCGCGAACTCACGAACATCGTCGGCGGGTCGGTCGTCGCCACGCTCGGCGGGGCCAACTCCACGTACTCGCTGGGTCTCCCGCAGACCGTCCCGCCCGCGAGCCTCCCCGGCCGCCCGCGCGCCACGACCTGCGCCCTGCACTGCGAAGGGCACACGCTGTACGTGACCTGGATCCCCGACGCCGCCGACGCCGCCAAGGCCGCCTGAACACGGAGACACCGCGCGTGCCCGACCCTGTCCGCGTGCTGATCGTTGATGACTCGTCCATCGTCCGGCGCGTCCTGACCGACGAGCTCGGGCGCCAGCCCGGCATCGCCGTCGTCGGCGCCGCCCCGGACCCCTTCGTCGCGCGCGACAAGATCCTCGCCCTCCGCCCGGACGTCATCACGCTCGACCTCGAGATGCCCCGGCTCGACGGGCTCTCGTTCCTCCGCCGCCTCATGAAGTTCCACCCGCTCCCCGTCATCGTCGTCAGCTCGATCACGCCCAAGGGCTGCGAGACCGCCATGGCCTGCATGGAAGCCGGCGCCATCGACGTCCTCTGCAAGCCCGGCGAGTCCTACTCCATCGGCGACCTCGCGTCCCAGCTCGGCGACATCATCCGCGGCTCCGCCCGCGCCAAGATCCGCGCACGCGCCCAGACCTCCGACGCCCCGCCCCCACGCCGCCTCGCCCTCGCGGACGCCATGATCCAGACCACCCACAAGGTCGTCGCCATCGGGTCCTCCACCGGCGGCACCGAGGCGCTCCGCACCATCCTCACCGCCCTCCCCAAGCAGTGCCCGGGCATCGTCATGACCCAGCACATGCCCGAAGGCTTCACCGGCCCGTTCGCCAGCCGCCTCAACACCCTCTGCGAGATCGAGGTCCGCGAGGCACGAGACAACGACTGGGTCACCCCGGGCGTCGCACTCCTCGCCCCGGGCAACCGGCACATGCGACTCGCGCGCGACGGCGCTCGCTACGTCGTCCGCGTCTGCGACGGCCCGCGCGTCCGCAGGCACAAACCCTCCGTCGAGGTCCTCTTCGAATCCGTCGCCCAGTTCGCCGGGCCCAACGCCATGGGCATCATCCTCACCGGCATGGGCGACGACGGCGCCGATGGGCTCCTCACCATGCGCCGTGCGGGCGCGGTCACCGTCGCCCAGGACGAGGCGAGCTGCGTCGTCTTCGGCATGCCCAAAGAGGCCATCGCCCGCGGTGCGGCCATGTTCGAATCGCCCCTCTCCGACATCGCCCGGCACATCGTCGACTTCGCCACGGGCACCCTCCGGGCTTCCCGCAGCGCGTCGGCCTGAGCCGCCCCGCGGCGCCTCATACGATTCCCCGTCGTATGCACGCCCGCACCGCCATCGCCGCGAGCGCCTTGAGCATCGGCGTTCACGCCCTTGCCGGGGGCGTGCTCGCCCGATACGGCGGCCCGCCCGCCCGCGACGGCGCGCTCTCCCGCCTCGCCCCGCTGCTCCCGCTCGAATCACGCCCGGAGCCGCAACCACCATCCCCCGAACCCCCGGCGCCCTCCGAGCCCGCTCCCGCGCCTCCGCCCGAACCCAAACCCGAGCCGGCGCCGACGCCGAAGCCCGAACCGGAGCCCGAGCCCGAGCCGATCGTGACGGCCGGTATCGACGACTCCGACGCCATGGTCCAGGCATGGAAGGGCTTCCTCGAGGAAACCCCGCGCAGTGCTCCGCTCTGGTCCATGGATCAGGCAGGATTCACGCGCGCGCCCGGCGGCCTGGTAACGCCGCCAGCGGCACAGCCCGCGCCGCAGCCAAACCCGCAGCCAGAGCCCGAGCCAGAGCCGCAACCTGCACCAGAACCAGAGCCCGCCCCCGAGCCCGCGCCCGAACTCGAGCCCGCGCCCGCGCCACAGCCCGCCCCCGAGCCCGAACCCGCCCCGGAGCCCGCGCCCGAACTCGAGCCCGCGCCCGCGCCGCAGCCCGCGGAACTCGCCGCCAGCGATTCCGCCCCGCAACGCGAGCCGCCGCCGCAGGCCGCCCCGCAACGCGAGGCCCCGCCGCAGGCCGACGCGCAGCGCGAGCCCCCGCCACAGGCCGACGGGGCACCCGAGATCGACCTCCCGCTTCCCGCCGAGCCCGCGACGCCGCTCGTCGAAGCGCCGGCCGAAGATCACGCCGACACGCCGGCCGACGAACGTCCGGAAAACGCACCCGACCCGGCGGAATCCGATGGAGCCATCGCGCCCGACGCCCTGACGCGCGATACCACGCCCGCCCTGACCGCGCCCGCCCCGACGTTGCCCGACGCGCAGAGCCCTTCTCCGCCCGCGGCCCCCAGCCCTCCGACGGCCTATCCGGCACCGCAGCCGCCCTCGCCGCTCGCGCGCGAGCCACGCGCTCCCGCGTTGGACCTCGCAGAGCCTGACACGATTCCCGGTCCCGTGCGCATCACCGACGCGCCCCCGCCCGACCCGGCCCGGCGCGAGGGCTCCGCCACGGTCCCCGGACGCGCCGCCGACGCCGTCGCCGAAGACGAGTCCATCGCTCGCGCCGCGCTGGAGCCCATCGTGGTGCAGCCGGGCAAGAACCTCGCCCGGCGCGGCCTGCAGATCCGGACCTCGCATCTGCGCCTCGACAGCACCACCCGCGTCTTCGCCAGGCCCCGCAACCCGCTGGTGCGCCTCTCGTTCGACCGCACGGGGCGCGTCACTCGCGCCGAGTTCGTCGAAGGACGCACCACCGGCTACGAGGCCATCGACCGCCCGCTGCTTGATTCGCTCTACCGCTGGAGCGCCGCGGGCAAGGAGCTCGATCGCCTGAGCGCTTCGGATCCCGGCGCAACGATCACCCTCGTCTTCCGCATCGACTTCCAATCGCCATGAACCCGCGCGCCGCGATCCTCATCTGTGTCACCGGGGCGATCTTCGGCCTGCCGGCGCCGGGCCGCACGCAGCCGGAGTTCGCGCGTCCCACGCGCCTCGATCCGGGCGTGGGCGATGTCTCCCCGCTGCAGCGTTCGTTCCGGCTTGAACCGATCGACCTCCGCCTCGAGCCGGACTTCTCGACGGTCTACGAGGTGAACACGCCCTCCCGCCTCTTCGCGCCCGAGCCGCGACGCATGCTCGCCCGCCGCGCCGGAGCGACCACCGCGCTCTTCCCCGAGTCGTCGTACGTCATGGGGCCCGACGGCCGCTTCGTCGCGACCATTCCCGCCGACACCACGTTCCTCATCGGCGAGCCGCCCCCGCGTCCGGGAACCGGCGACGCGGCGTACGACCGGCGCGCGGACCTCTCCGCCGGTCACGCCGCCGGCGCCGCCGCGGGCACCTCGCCCTCGCACGATCGCCCCACCGGCGCCGTGCCGCCCGCTTCCAGCGGCGCCAGCATCACCGAGATTCGCGGCGTATCGATCTGGACCGACCCCGACTACCGCGCCCTGCGCATCGCGGCCTTGCTCGACGCCGCCCTGCACGCGCCGGCCGAGCGGCACGAGTCGCGGCCCCACCCCTGACCGGAGCCGCCTGCCTGACGCGCCGGCGCCTGCATGCCGCGCCGGCGTTACACGCTCGCGCGCGGGCCCGAGTCCTCGCCCGCGATGGCCGACCGCATGCCCGTGTCGGCCTGCAGGTTCTGCAAGCGGTAGTAGTCCATCACGCCCAGCCGCCCGCTGCGGAACGCCTCGGCGATCGCCTTGGGAATCTCCGCCTCGGCCAGCGTCACCAGCGCCCGGTTCTCCTCGATCTTCGCCTTGTTCTCCTGCTCCTGCGCCATCGCCATGGCGCGGCGCTTCTCGGCCTCGGCCTGGAAGCGGCTCTTGTCCGCCTGGGCCTGCGCCGCCTGCAGCTGCGCACCGATGTTCTCGCCCACGTCCACGTCCGCGATGTCGATCGACAGGATCTCGAACGCCGTCCCTGCGTCCAGCCCGGACTTCATCACCGTCTTGGAGATGTCGTCGGGGTTCTCCAGCACCGCCTTGTGGTCGTGCGCCGAGCCGATCGTCGAGACGATGCCCTGCCCCACGCGCGCGATGATCGTCTCCTCGGTCGCACCGCCCACCAGGCGGGCGATGTTCGTCCGCACCGTCACGCGGGCCTTCACCTTGAGCTGGATGCCGTCCTTCGCCACCGCGTCGATCGTCGCGCGCGGGCCCACCGACGCCGGGCAGTCGATGACCTTCGGGTTCACGCTCGTGTGCACGGCCTCCAGAATGTCGCGCCCCGCGAGGTCGATCGCCGTCGCCGTCGACCACGGGAGGTCGATCTTCGCGCTGCGCGCCGAGATGAGCGCGGTCACCACGTTGCTCACCCGCCCGCCCGCCAGGTAGTGCGTCTCGAGCGCGTTCGTCGGGATGTCCATGCCCGCCTTCACCGCCCGGATGCGGTTGATCACCACCGTGCGGATGTCGACCTTGCGGAGCTTCATCCCCACCATGTCGAACATGCCGACCTTGGCGTTGCTCGTGTACGCCTGGATGTAGAGATTGAAGAACTGCAGCAGGAAGAAGAAGATGATGATCGCCACGATGATGCCCACGATCGCGAGGATCGTGAGGATCACCTCTACCACTCCGAGAGTAAGGACCGGCGCAGCCGCCGCCGACGCTGTGTACATCTGCATGCCGTAAGTTCCCCGCGCGCGCCCGCGCCGCCGGAAACTTGGGAAACCGCGGGCGCGTGCCCAGTGTAGCCGTCGACGACCGACTTTACCGGACCTCGCGCACCCGCAACTGGGCGACGTCGGTCCCGATGACCTTCACCCGGGCGCCCGCCCGGACGAACATCGTGTCCGAGAGGGCGTCGTACCGCACCCCGTCGACCTGCACCGTGCCCACCGGGCGCAGGTCGGTGAGCACCACGCCCTCCTTGCCGATCATCGCCGCCACCCGCGCGCGGGCCTCCTGCTCGGTCTGCTCGCGCGTGTGTCGCTGCTCGTCGGTCTCGGTCCCGATGATCTGGCGTCCCACGGCCGTGTGGGGCCAGGTCTTGAAGCCCAGGTACACCGCCGCGGGCCCCAGGATGAGCAGCCCGAGCGTGCCGATGCCGCCCCACTCCGGGCCCACCAGGTACAGGCACACCACGCCCGCGATCGCGACGACCGCCGCCATGACCCCGAGCACGCCCCCCGTGGGCAGCACGAACTCCAGCACCCCGATGACGACCGCCGCCCCCAGCAGCGACAGTCCCCACACCAGCATCGCTTCCATAGGTTGGCCACTCTCCTGCCCGGCGTCGCGGGCCTACACCCGCTCCACCCCGGTCCGGAACCCGTCCATCGTGACGATGCGCACCCGCGAGCCCGCGTCGATGAACCCGAACTCCGCCACCGCGTCGATCACGCGCTCCCCCACCTCAACCCGCCCGGCCGGGCGCAGGGGCGTGAGCGCCACGCCCTCGTCCCCCACCTTCACGCCCTCCGCGGGCGAGGGCGGGAACGCGTCCGCCAGGAAGCCCTCGGACTCCTCGGTCGTGCCCGGGTCCTTGAGCACCAGCCGCCCGAGGATCGGGAGCGAGCCGAAGTTCTTCGCGATGAAGTACATCACCACGCCCGCCGTAAATGTCGCGAGCAGCACCGCCGTCGAGCCGTAGATCGCCGGGCGTCCGCCCTCGCCGATGCCCGGGAACCCGCCCTCCCCGCGCGGGAGGAACGTCCCGATCAGCCCCGCGAACAGCAGCACCAGCCCGACCACGCCCGCCACGCCGAACCCGGGCAGGACGAACGCCTCGACCAGCAGCAGCCCGATCCCGATGCCGATCGCCGCGATCGCCCACCACCCCGACATGCCGATGAGCATCGGCGGCGCGACCAGCGCCACCAGCGCTGCCAGCGCGATGAGCCCGGGCACGAACGTTCCCGGGTGCGTCATCTCCACGAACAACGCCACCAGGAAGATCATCACCAGCACCGCACGCACCACGATGTTCGTCAGGAACAGCGTGAGCCCCTCCGACCACGTCCGGTCCAGGCGCAGCAGGTTCGACCCCTGGAAGTACGCCATGACGTCGGCGTCCGAGCGGATGTGCACGACCTCGCCCGTCGGCAGCACGTCGTTGTTCGCCAGCCCGAAGAACATCATGTCCGACGCCTTCAGCATCGCCGGCGCCGTCCCGTCCGTCGCCTTCTCCAGCAGTTCCCACTTCCCCGCGTCCGCGCCGTTGATCACCGGGCGGCGTGACGAGATCGTCTGACGCCCCTCGACCTCCCCCGCCACCAGCGCCATCTTCCGCGAGCCCGCCGGCACCCCGGTGTCGGGCGCGCTCTCCGCCGCCCCGCTGCCGCCCCCGCCGCCGGACTGGGGCAGGCCCGCCAGACGCGTCGGCCCGCCCGCGTCCGCGCCGGGGAACAGCCGCTCGAACTCCGCGCGGTCGATCGCCACCCGCACGCCCGTCTCGCGATTGCGCACGTACCACAGCTCGACGTCGTTCGCGACGATCGACTGCACCAGGTACTCGTCGCGCAGGTATGCACCGAAGTGCTCGTTGTGCCGGCGCGCCGAGTCCCGCACGTCCGACAGCAGCGGCGTCAGCACCTTCTTCAGCAGTTCCGTCGGGATCTCCTGCGGCACGATCCCCAGCGGGCCGCCCGACACCGGCATCGCGTCGCCGAAGTTCACGGGGTCGTTCACCAGAATCCGCCGGCACGCCAGCGCGATGATCGCCCCGCCCGAGTACGCGTCGCGGTTGATCCACGCCGCCGTGTTCTGCACCGTCGACCCCTTGATCGCCGTGCAGATCCGCAGCACGCTGTCCACCGCCCCGCCCGGGGTGTCGATCTCGAACACCAGCGCGTCCGCCCCCGCCCGCTCCGCCAGGCGGATGCGGCGCTCCACGCTCTCGGCCATCACGCCCTGCGCGTCGATCTCGCCCCGGATCGTGATGATCGCGATGTTCGTCGCCTGCCGGTCCTTGGGCACGCCCCCGCCCACCGCCGGCGCCTGCGCCGTCGCCGACGTCCACAACGCCGCCAGCGAGCACAGCAGCATCACCAGGCGCGCGACCGTGCGCACACCCCTCCGCGCTCCCGTCATCATGTCGACCTGTCCGCTGGGCGCGCTCATGCCGGGCTCCTGGCGTGTTCCGCCCGATTCACATTATTGGATGCACGCGACTACGACGGGGGCGTCTCCTGCTCCACCACCCACCGCATCCCGCCCCCCGTGCAATCGATGTGCACCGCGAAGAACCCCGGCCGCCCGCCCGCCCCGCGCGGCTCCGCCCGGCGGATCAGGGGCCAGATCACCTCGCGGTCCGACTCCGGCACCGCCAGACCCTCCAGCGTCTCCATCGCGTGCCAGTCCAGCCGCCCCTCGCGCATCTCGCGCGCCTCCACCCGCACCGCGCCCAGCACCCGGTACACGAACATCAGCCAGTGCCCGTGCCCCTCGTACGACGCCTCGCTCACCAGCCCCACCAGGTGCAGGCGCTCCACCGGCACCTCGACCCCCGCCTCTTCCAGAATCTCCCGCTGCGCACACTGCGCGGGCGACTCGCCCGACACCACGTCCAGCTTCCCGCCGATCGGCGAGTACATCCCCAGGTTCGGCGCCTTCGCCCGGTGCAGCAGCAGAACCCGCCCGCGATCGTCCCGCAGGTCGCACAGGCACGCGATCCGGTACGGCATCGACCCGCTCGATCCCGTCACCTCGCTCGACCTCTTCGCCTCGCTCGACTCCATGGCCCCGAGCGTATCGCACCCGCACCCGCCCCGCGCAACCTACGCTCCCGCGGCTGCGGTCACGGCCCTCATTCGGCGTGCTCCCGCCCCGATTTCGCCCGGGTGGCTTTACCGGCGCGCCCGCCGCGCCTCGCGAAGGATCTCCCCGTGCTCGACCGCCTCACCGAATCGTTCAACGGCCTGTTCAAGCGCTTCTCCGGCAACGACACGATCTCCGAAAAGAACGTGCGCGACGCCATGAACGAGGTCCGCACCAGCCTCCTCGAGGCCGACGTCCACCTCGACGTCGTCAACGACTTCTGCGACAAGGTCGTCGCCGATTCCGTCGGCGAACGCGTCACCGCCAGCCTCAAGCCGGGCCAGGAGATCATCGGCATCGTCTACGAGCGGCTCATCCAACTGCTCGGCGGCACCCCGGAAGACGCCCAGGGCCTCCCCTCCACCACCTCCACGCCCCCCATCATGAAGGTCGCCGGCGGGCCCGCCGTCGTCATGATGTGCGGCCTGCAGGGCTCCGGAAAGACCACCACCTGCGGCAAGATCGCCGCCTACCTCAAGAAGCGCAACTGGTCGGTCATGCTCGCCGCCTGCGACCTCCAGCGACCCGCCGCCGTCGAGCAGCTCCACATCCTCGCCAACCAGGTCCGCGACGAATCGCCCGGCACCGGACGCGTGCTCTTCTACGGCGAGCCCGACAAATGCGCCGCGTACGGCAAGGCCGTCGGCGTCGCCGTCCAGGTCGCCGGCCGCGCCTTCGACGAGGCCAAAAAGCAGGGCGTGGACGTCCTGATCCTCGACACCGCCGGACGCCTGCACGTCAACGACGAGCTCATGGGCGAACTCGCCCGCGTCAAGCAGATGGTCCCGCCCCATCACATCTTCCTCGTGGTCGACGCCATGACCGGCCAGGACGCCGTCAACTCGGCCCGCGCCTTCCACCAGCGCCTCGAAGTCGACGGCGTCATCCTGACGAAGTTCGACAGCGACACGCGCGGCGGGGCCGCCCTCTCCGTGCGTCATGTCACCGGCGCGCCCATCAAGTTCGTCGGCATCGGCGAGAAGATCGACGCGCTCGAAGAGTTCCACCCCAAGCGATTCGCCGGACGCATCCTCGGCATGGGCGACGTGCTCAGCCTCGTCGAAAAGGCCCAGGAGCAGGTCTCCGAGAAGGAGGCCGAAGAACTCCAGGCCAAGATGGCCAAGGGCCAGATGGGCATGGACGACTTCCTCAAGCAGCTCAAGACCCTGCGCCGCATGGGCCCGATGAAGCAGCTCCTCGGCATGCTCCCGGGCGTCGGCTCGCTCCTCAAGGACGTCCACATCGAAGACTCGCAGCTCGACCGCGTCGAGGCCATGATCTGCTCGATGAATCGCGACGAACGCGCGGCCCCCGGCGTCATCGATATCTCACGCCGCCGTCGCATCGCGAAAGGCTCGGGCGTCAAGCCCGACGACGTCGGAGCCCTCACCAAGCAGTTCGACATGGTGAGCAAGATGACCCGCCAGATGGCCAGCCTCTCCGCCGCCGACCGCGTCCGCGCCGTCAAGGAGATGGGCAGCAGCGGCGGCGCCGGCGCCATGATCCCCGGGCTCAAGGGCATGCCCAACTTCTCCTCGAAGGGCAGCAGCTACACCCCGAGCGTCAAGAGCCGCTTCAAGAAGCGCAAGTAGGCGTCGCCTCCGCGCGGGAAGCGGCGACCAGCCACACATTGTCGCTGGTGGGCATGCGATCCGTGATCCCGAAGCGCCGGACGTCGAATCCCGCGCGGTCGAGCGTCCGCCGCAGCGTGCGTGGGGTGTAACACACAACGTGGTCGAGGTAGCGATAGCCGCTCCACCGCCCGTTCATCACCTGCCGGTTCACACAGGCGTGGTTCGGCACCTTGATGAACACCGGCGCCCCGGGCCGGAGCGCTCGGCGCAGCAGGCGGAGCGTGGCCATCGGCTGGGCTTCGTGCTCCAGGTACGACATCAGGACGGCACCGTCGAGAGACGACCGTTCGAGCGCGCCGAGCGCTGTCAGGGCATCGGCGCGGATGACCCGCCCGCCGCGCGGCGCAAAGGCGGCCTCGGCCTGATCGGCGCCTTCGGGGTCGATCTCCACCCCGATGGGAACGATCGAGGCCGGGAGCATGGCCAACTGATTCCCGCGCCCGCAGCCGACATCGATCAGGATCCCGCCGCGGGGCAGGAACGCACGGACCAGGGCCGCCAGCTTGTTCCGCCGCACGGCTTGCTGAAACGTGCGGAGCCCGGCCCGCAGCCTTCGCATGCCGAGCGGGCGGGTGTCGCGTCGCGTGCGTTCACGCGTGTAGGTGTCGGACCACCGCATGTCGCCGCCGAGTTCGTCGCTCGTCGCGGGGTTCTCGAGGAAGACCGCCGCGCAGCGCGGGCAACGCCGCAGCGTCCATTCCCGGTGCGTGCGGAACACCGGCGCATCGGGGCTGGCTCTTCGCACAGCGGGCACGTAAGAACGACGGGGGTCAGAGTCGATGTGGTCATGCCGGGCGCACCGTGGGGTCACTGGTGCCCCACGGCGCAACCGCCGGCTCGCACTCCGCAACGCCCGACAGTACGGCCGGTGAACGCCGCGAAGCGCCCGGCACAATCCGCCGCGGATCCAGCCGGGTTCTCGCGCCCGCGGTGCTTCGGTTCCCGGGCGTCACTCCTTCCCGATCGGCAGGAAATCGCTCGCGCGGCCTTCGCTCCACGCCTTGAAGCGCGGCCAGAAGACCTCCTTCAGCAGGATCTTGATGCACGCCGCCACGGGGATCGCCAGCAACAATCCATAAAACCCCGCCAGCACGCCCCCCGCGATCGACGCGAAGAGGATCGTCGGCGTGTCCATGTTCGTGCTCTTCCCCTGGATCCGCGGCGTCAGGAAGTAGTCGTCCAGCAACTGCTGCAGCGAGTGCACCACCATCGGCGCGCCCAGAATCCACCACCACGTCCCCTGCACCCCGTCCTGCGCGCTCAGCCACAGCAGCAGTATCGCCGCGGGGATCCCGATTCCCGCGGCGTACGGCACCAGCGTCAGCACTCCCACCACGATCCCCAAAATCAGGAACGCCGGCACGCCGATGATCCAGTACCCGATGATGTAATACAGCGTCAGGATCGTCGCGATCGTCAGGCGCCCGCGGATGAACCCGGCGATCACCCGGTCCATCTGGTGCACCAGGTCGAGCACGCGCCCGCGGTTGGTCTTGGGCACCAGTTCGCGCCCGAAGCGCAGCACGTGGTCGTACCCCACGACGAAGAAGTAGAAGAAGAACGCCGTCAGGAACCCGCCGAATGCCACGCGCCCGAGCCACCCGACCGCACCGCCCACCGCGCCCACCGCGCCCCCGCCCGCCTCGAGCGCGTGCTGCCCGATCGCCTCGACATTCGCCTTCATCCAGCGGATGAGCCACTGCGCCGCCGCGTACGCCGCCTCCGGGGGCAGCAGTTCCGCTACCGCTGATTCGACGATGCTCCCGCCGGTCGCCGGCGCCCCGGGGTTTGTCAGTTCCGGCTTTGGTTTCTCTGGTGGTTCGCCCGCGTCACCCGGCGGCGCGTCGGCTGCGGGTTCGCCCGGGGCACCGCCCTCGACCACAGGCTCGCGCCGGCGCTCCGCGTCGCCCGAGGCCCCGTCCGCTGGTTCTGCGCGGGTGCCATCCGGGCGCGTGCCGCCCGGCGCATCGCCCGGCGGCTTGTCGTCCGGCTGCTTGTCGCCCGGCGTGCCCTCACCGTCCGGCGTCTTGCGTTGTTCGGGGTCGGCAGTGCTGTTCGAGCCACTGATCTGCCGCTCGAGCCCCGCACGCCGCTCCTGCTCCACCAGCCAGTTGCGGAGATCAACCCACGCGTTCGACACGCGCTCGCCGGACGGCTTGGCGCGCTCGGCCGGCGCGTACAGGGCCGTGAGCAGCGCCGTGTCTTCCGGGTGCTGCGTCGATCGATACACGAGATCGACCTTGCCGGCAATGGACCGCGCCGCCTGCGACGCCTGCACGCCCCCCGCCACCAGCCCGGCCACCGCCGGCACGACGATCACCACCGCCGCCAGCACGATGATCGCCGCCGCCGACACGGGCCGCCGCACCGAGCCCCGGCGTGCCAGCCATCCGACCAGAGGCTCGAACAAGTACGCCAGCGCCAGCGCCAGCAGGATCGGCACCGTCACCACGCGCAGCACGTACCCGAGGTACACGATGCCGAACACGCCAGCGAACACCAGCCCGTCCCGCACGGGCTGGATCTGCCAGAGATGAAGGTTCTTCCAGTCGTCCTGTTCGCGCGGCATCCGCAGAATCTAGGGGGACGCGCGGCCCGACGCAATTCGGCCCGCCTCACCCGCTGAAGGTGAACTCCCCGAACGCCTCGTCAAAGTCGTAGACCCGCCGGAAATCGTCGAAGGTGTCCTCGTCGCTCTTGCGCATGAGGTCGGCCTCGATCATCGCGAACACGATCTTGCCGAAGTCCTCCGTGCCGTGGATGTTCCAGCTCCGCAAAACTGTCCGCGCCAGCAGCCCGTACTGCCGGATCGCGTAGTCCTTCAGCCCCAGGCACAACTGCTGTCCCGTCACGTGCCGCCGCTCGTCGTCGCCCTCGCCCGAGCCGTGCACCGTCTTCACGGTGTGCGCCAGCCCGTCGCGGATGAACTGGAACGCCTGCGGGGGATACACGCTCCCCAGGGCGTCAAGTCCTTGGTTCCCAGGCTGTTGCTCGCTCACGAACGAATCCTCCCATCCCTAGCACCCGCCAGCCGGTTCGGGGGACAACTCTATGTCCGGCGGCGACGCCCGGACAACGCTCCCGTCCCGCTCACACACCGGTTTTCACGCTCGAACCACCGCAGCCGCCGCCGGGCCCACGCCCCCGCCGACGACACCCCGATCCGCGCGCTCACGCCCAGCCGCCCGCCCGCCCCAGCCTCCAGCCACACCACGCCCCCATCGCACAGGTCCGCGCGATTCTGGGCAAGATCCACCCCAAGCGCCTTGCACACGTTGCCCGGTCCGCGGCACAGCGCCTCGTCCGCCGGCACCCGTCCCGCCCGCGCGCGGCGCGCCCGCATCACCTCCAGCCCGTCCACCGCCTCCAGCGCCCGCACGAGAACCGCCTGCGCCACGCCCTCTTCGGCGCACACCACGTTCAGGCAATGGTGCATGCCGTACGTAAAGTACACGTACAGCGTTCCCTCGCGCATGTACATCGCCTCGTTGCGAGGCGTCCGCCGCCCGGCGTACGCGTGGCTCGCGCGATCCTTCGCGCCCAGGTACGCCTCGACCTCCACGATCCGCCCGCGCAGCACCCGGCCCCCGGGCTCGCGCCGCGCGAGCACGCACCCGATGAGGCGCGGCGCCAGCGTGTCGGCCTGCGTCGCGAAGAACGACCGATCCAGCCGCGTGGGCCCGCTCATGCGTACGCGTGCAGCCCGGGCAGCATGAGGTTCACCCCGAAGTACGTCCAGAGCATGATGATGAACCCGATCACGCTCAGCCACGCCGTCGTGAGGCCCTTCCCGCGCGGGAACCCGATCCGCACGTGGATCACGATGAGGTAGATGATCCACGTGATGAGCGCCCACGTCTCCTTCGGGTCAAACGCCCACCACCGCCCCCACGAGTGGTCGGCCCACCACGCGCCCAGCAGGATCCCCACGCCAAGCGTCCAGAACGCCAGTTGCAGCACGATCATCTGCGCCGAGTCGAGGTCGCCCAGCACACGCTCGCGCGTGGGCGTCCGCACGTCCGTGGCGCCCAGGGCCAGGGCGGCGCCTTCTCCGTCGAGCCCCGCGAGCGCGGGCGTGCCTGCCCCGCCGCCGCCCGCCGCCGGGGCGCTCCGCAGCGCCCCCAGGTAGTGCGTCGCGAGGTAGAAGATGCTCACCACGAACCCCAGCGCGATGAGCGCGTACGACGAGAGCACCGTGGTGACGTGGTACTTGAGCAGCACGCTCGTGTTCAGGATCGCGGCCTCGCGCTCGATCGAGACCCCGGGGATCTTCGCCTGCGTCGCGGTGACGAGCACCATGAACCCCACCGCCGCCGCCGCCGCCCCGAAGAGGTACGCGCGGCGTGCGAGCATGATGCCCCCGCCGACAATCACGCCGAAGAGGCTGAGGCCGGTCATCGACTCGAACTGGTTCTGGATCGCGAACCGTTCGGCGATCATGCAGCGCGCCACGAACCCGAAGGCGTGCAGCCCAAGCCCGAGCACCAGCATGCCCGTGCCGATCCGCGCCGGCCACACGCGCCCCGTGCCGAAGGCCAGCACGAGCGACACCAGCGCCACGAAGTACGCCCAGAAGCCCCACTCGAACGCGTTTACCCGGTTGTACGTGCGCTCGAGCGTCCGACGCCCCTGCGGGTAGACCTCCGCGTTGATCCGGGGCAGTTCCGCCGCGAGGCGCGCGATGGCCTCGTTCACGCGCCCCGCGTCGCGCGCCCGCCAGGCCGCCCCCAGTTCCAGCGCCGCCGCCCGCGCCGGGTGCGTGTCGTCGAGCGACGCGATGTGCATCCACGCCAGGTCGCGCCGCTCCGGCGCCACCAGTTCGAAGTTCGAGCGTCCGCCGATGAACCAGCCCACCGACCGGTCCACGCGGTCCTGCGCGCGCCGCCACGCGTCTTCGCCCATGTGCCGGCGCGACAGCTCGCCCAGGAACGACTCGACCACCCGGGGCGTCACGCGCCCCAGCTTCAGCCAGCGCTCCCGCGCGTCCGCGTCGTCCGGGTACGCCATCTCCACCAGTTCGCGACGCAGCGGCAGGTAGTCCACCCCGATCAGCGGCTTGTCCAGGTAGTACGCCGGGTCGATCGTCAGGTCGAACAGCGTGAACACCGGGTCGTACGTCCGCGAGATGATCTTCACCGGCCCGCCCAGCCCGTCGGTCGTCTCGCCGCTCCGCTCGTTCCGATAGTCCTCGCGGTACGTCGCCCGACCCGTGATCGACCGCACCGTCTCGCGCGCCAGCGTGTCGATGATCTTCACGCGTCCGTTGTGAAACACCGCCAGGTCGCGCAGCGCGCCAACGTCCACCTGCTCCGCGAACGCCCACTTCTCGTCACGCGTCGGCACGTCATCGGCCGACGGCCTCCCGAACGGGTGCCCGACCGCGGCGCCCCCCGCGTTCACGCCCTGCGTGGGCGGGTGCGCGTTCCCGTCCGGGGCTGTCTGCGCGCCCGCGCGCGCCCACCCGCCCAGCACCACCAGCACCCCCGCCAGCACCGACAGCACTCGTGTCATGGCCGCCCCGTTTCCGCCGCCGCGTTCGCCGGCACACTCATCGGTTCGCCGCCCGCGCCCGGCCGAGTCGCGAGCACCGCGCGCTTCAGCCGGTCGCGCTCCCGCCGCACGAGATAAGGCTTCAGATAGAACGCCCACGGGATGCCCAGCCCCATGAGCACGCCGCCCAGCGCGATCACGTGAATGCCCGGGTTGTTCCCCACGCCCAGGATCGTGAACGACGCGTACGCGCGCGGGATCGCCCCCGCGTCGGCCTGCTTCTGCGTCCGCTCCCACCCCGCTTCGTCCCACCCCGCCTGGCTCAGCTTGAACTGCCCGGGCGACAGCCCCGCCCCGATCCGCCCCGCGATGTTCGCCGCCAGCCCGCGCGACTCGTCCCACCGGAACGGCGCCCGCAGCGGTTCGTTCAGCTTCGTGACGTGCTCGTACTCCTCGAACTCCGCCCCGTCGACCGGCGACACCCTCACCACCGACCGGTAGTCTCGCGGCGCGCCGCGATGGTCGTACGACACCATCTCGAAGTCCACCAGGCGGATCACGAACCCCGGCAGCCGGTGCTGCAGACGCCCGAACGACAGTCGCACCGTGCGCCCGTCGGGCAGCAACACGGGCCGCTCCGTCCCCGCCGCCACGCCCACGTACTTCGAGAAAGGCACCCACACCACGCGCCGGAACGCCGGGCCGGCGCCCGCCCCCCCCGGCACCGTCACCTCGACGCCCAGCATCGCCTGGTCGTGCGTGCCGACGAATCGCTTGTCCTGACGCTCGGGCGGCACCGGCGCGGGCCGCTCCACCCGCACCCCGTCGTCCCACCTCGCCGCCACGCGCAGGCTGACCTGCGGCACGATCTCCCGCAGCCACCCCTCGGCCCCCGCGTCTTCGACCACCCGCACCGCCCCGCCCGGCTGGCGCACAATCGCCCGCGTCACGCCGCCCGGCGCGTCGTCGATGTACACCTGCAGCCGGTCGCACTCGATCAGCCCGATGCGGATCGAAGGGTCCGCGTCGCGCCGGATCGGACGCCCGTCGTCCTTCGCCCCCAGCACGTCCTGGTCGATCGCCGGAAACCGGTGGTACACGTACCGGTCGAACGACTCGCCGCCGGGCGTCGTCACACGCAGCACCGCCACCGAACTCGTCGCGCCCTGGTACCCCTGCGTGATGATCGGGAAAGGCGGCTCGGGCAGCAGGTCGCGCACCGCCACCACGAACCCGCCCACCGACACCTCGTCGCCGGGCTTCACCGCCCGCACCACCCGCTCGCCCCCGGGCAGGTCGAGCGCCAGCGCGTGCGACGTGCCCTCGGGCAGTGCCTCCGACAGATCGCGCCACCGCGCGGGCGACATCCCTTCATCGGCCCCGCGCGTGTACTCGATCCCGAACACGCCGTTGTCGGAGATGCGTCCCGCGGGCTTCTGGGGCGTCAGCACGAATCCGAAGATCGGCCCGTCGGGCGCCTTGCCCGTCTCAGGATCGGGCAGCGCGCTGTAGAGGTGCACGATGCGCACCGGCTCGCCCGGGCCCTCCGTGGCGCCCGCGCGCACCCAGTCCTCCGCCGGCTCCGCGTACGGCGCATACCCCACGATCCGCAGCCGGAACCCCTCGTCGCCCTCTCCCACCGGCGTTCCGGGCACGGGCAGCGACAGATCTCTCGACCGCACCTCCGCCCATGGCCGGCGATACAGCGCCGCCTCCAGCGCCGACGCCTCCCCAGGCCGTCCGCCGACCTGCTCCAGCCCGTAGTGGTTGTACCGCGGCACGCCCTCCAGCAAGCGCTGTTCCAGCCCCCACCCCTGGTCCACGAACAGCGCCACCCGGGTGTTGTCGAAGAACCGGTCCTGCGCCGGCCCCACGCCCGGTCGCCCGTCGGGCCCGGCCCGACCCGCCAGCAGCAGCGTGTCGCCCTCGAGCTTCAGCCCGCTGTAGTACACACTCCCCAGCGCGATGGTCACGATCCCCGTGTGCACCGTCAGCACGCCCACGTTCTTGAAGTTGAACTCGATCCGGCGGATCGTCGCCACCACCAGGTTCACCACGAACAGCAGCAGCGCCAGCCGCAGGGGCCACCACGCGTAGAACTCCAACTCGCTCATCTCGACGCCCGGCAGGCGGCGCAGCGTCGTGCTCGACGTCTCACGCACGAACCCCGCGAACAGCCGCACGCCCGTCCCCGCGATCGGGTCGTACCGAAGCACGGGCCACAGCCACGCGTGCCACGCCCACACCGCCAGCGGCGTCATCAGCACCACCACGCCCAGCATCGCGGCCACACGCCCTACCCGGCGCGCGTCGCCCCGCAGCGCTGTCCGCACGCCCAGCAGCGACCCGCCGACAACGACCACCGCCACCGCCAGCAGCGTCAGCCCGTACACCACGTACGTCGGCGCCAACGCCAGCACCCCGACCGGCACGCTCGCGGTCACGCCGTACAACATCACAAACGTCAGCAGCACCACCGCCAGCGTCACGCTGCTGAACGCACGCAGCACCCACTTCAGCGGCAGCCACGCCCCCGTCAGGTGCGCATCTTCCCACGCCTTGTTCACTCGCCACTTGACGCTCATGTCGTGTGTTTCACCGCGCCCGGACACCGAGCGCACCCGTTCCGATCGGACGCCGATTCTAGTCAGACAGTACTATTTCCCGAGCACCAGCATCGCCGGCGGTTCCGAACCCGCAAAGACCCCAGACAAACCCGCGCTCGGACCGACGGGCACACCGACGATTCCCGCCGGCTCGCACCCCGGGCCCAGCAACGCGTGCGCCGTCGAGATGCCCAACGCCGCGCACCCGTGCACGGTTGCCATCCGCAGCAACGTCTGTGCATCGACCGCGTCGCGCGAGAACAGACGCCGCGCTTCGTCGAGCACGCCCAGCACCAGCGGCCTCGCATCCTCCGGTAGGTTGATCACCGAGTCGGTCCCCAGCGCCACCGGGATTCCGGCGGCCAGCATTTCCCGGTACCGATGCGCGCCCATGACGCGCTCGGCGCCGAAGTACGCGCTCGCCCGCGGGCAATACACGACCGCGAACTTCGCCGCCGCAAGCGTGCCGAGGTCGTCCCCGAGGTCGTTCACGTGGGCCGCCACACGCGGAGGATCGCCCGGCGACCAGCCCCCCAGCGCGCGGGCCACGTGCGCAATGGGCGAGCGTCCGTGCCCGACTTCGCGGGCGGCGTGCTCGTCCCACAGCCCGATCTGCTCCAGGAATGCCCGGCGCGGGCCGCGGCCCAGTTCCACGAACTCCCGCTCCTCGAGCGTCTCCGCGAGGTGCGTCGCGAAGGCCAATCCCCGCTCGCGGCAGATGTCCCACGCGCTCGCGTATCCCTCGATCCCCACCGAGTACGGCGCGTGGGGCTGCACGCCGGGCCGCACACGTGTTCCTGTTCGCCCCCCCGCTTCCGCGCGCTCCAGCGCCTCGCGCAGCGCCGCGAACGCCCGCGGGGTGGAGCCCCCCACCGCAAAGAACTCGAGAAACCCCACGCCCCACAGCGGCGAATCGCGCAGCGCCTCGAACGCGTGGGCCGACGCCCGCCCGCCCACCGCGCCGCAGATATCGCCGACGATCGCCACCCCGCCCCGGATCGACGCCTCAACCCCCGCACGCACGCTGGCGGCGATCGCCTCCGCCGACGTTGGCCGGGCGGCCCGGACGACCTCCACGAACCCGCCGAACCCCAGGGCGGGGTCGTAGGCCCGCGGGCCCACGCACGTCAGGTCCAGGTGCGTGTGGGCGTTCACGAACGCCGGTAGCACCGCGTGCGACCGCATGTCGAGAACCCGGGCGCCCGCGCCCCGGGCGTCGGCGGCCACGTCCTCGGGCCCCCCGACCGCGAGCACCCGCGCCCGGGCGTGGATCGCGCCTTGCACCGGCGGGGTCTCGTCGGTCAGTTCGAGCAGCAGGGACCCGGGCGAATAGGCCCGTTCCGCGTCGGCGACGCACGCGCCGTCGATGCGCAGGGCTGTGCGACGCGTCACGTGGGGTGCCCCCGAACTCATGCCCCGGCGCCGGGACGGACGATGGAAGAGGTCCCGCTCTCGCGCCGTCGGCTACGATCGGCGCGGACGGGCTCGCCGTTGGCAGGCCCCGGCGCCGCGCGGCGCCGTTCGCGAAGGAGTGTACGACGATGGCAACGTCCCAGAGGCGTGGCGTTCAACTGATCCTGGTGCTCGGCATGCTCGCCAGCGCCGCCCTGCTCACCGGCTGCATCGGCCAGGGCCAGTACGACAAGCTGTACGAGACCAACAGCAGCCTCACCCGGCGCAACGCCGAACTGACCCGCGAGCGCGACGAGGCACGCGCCCAGATCGAGCTCATGCGCCGCAGCGTCGGCAGCAACGCCGGCACCCTCTCCGACCTGCAGCGCCAGAACGACGAACTCCGCCGCCAGCTCGAGCAGGCCCTCGCCGACTACCGCACGCTCGAACAGCGCATCGCCGCCTTCGACTTCGGGCCCGTCGACGCCGAGACCGACCAGGCCCTCGCCGCCCTCGCGGCCCAGTACCCGGACCTCATCCGCTACGACCCCGCTCGCGGCATGCTCCGCTTCGCCTCGGACCTCACGTTCGACTCCGGCTCCGACGCCGTCAAGGAGAACGCCCGCCAGGCCCTGGGCGCGCTCGCGCAGATCCTCAACAGCGCGTCGGCCAGCGCCTACGACGTCATCATCGAGGGGCACACCGACAGCCAGCGCATCGCCAACCCCGCGACCCTCCGCGAGCACCGCACCAACCGCCGCCTCTCGGCCCACCGCTCGATCGCCGTCATCGATGAACTCGGCAAGCTGGGCGTCGCGTCCGACCGCATGATGGCCGCCGGATGGGGCGAGCATCGCCCCGCCGTACCGAACACCGCCAGCGGCAACACCCCGCAGAACCGGCGCGTCGAGATCTTCCTCGTCCGCTCCACCGGCTCGCGCCGCTCGACGGAATCCGCCGAACCGGCGCCCACCCCGACCCCGACCACCCCGAGCGGGCCGGCGATCGACCTCACGAAGTGATCGCGGCTCGCGGCGCTCCCCCGACCGGTCCGCACCACGCACGCCACGCAGGCCGTCCCACACCGGGGCGGCCTTTCTTTTTCCGAGCCCCCCAGCGCACCGTCTACGCTTGGCGACCCTCCGATGAGCACGCCCCCCACGCCCGCCCCGCCTTCCGACGCGACCTCGCCGCCCGCGGGGCTGTGGTCCGCGATGCTGTCCGGGCTCGTCACGCCGCTCACGCTGCTGGTGGCGCTCGGGCACGACCTGGTCGACCGTGTGATCGGGTTCGGGCGGTTCACGCGCTTCGCGGCGGGGACGTTCCTGGGCATCTTCGACGCGCGCTCGTGGGGCCGGCGCGACCGACTGCCCCGCCAGTTGTACCTCGTCGGCACCACCTCGCTCCCGGTGCTCGCCATCACCGGCGCGTTCATCGGGATGATCCTCGCCTTCGAGGGCTACCGCCAGTTCCAGACCATCGGACAGGAATCGCGCCTGGGCGGGGTCATCAACCTCTCGCTCGTCAAGCAGATCGGCCCGGTGCTCGCCGCCGTCATGCTCGCCGGACGCGTCGGCTGCTCGCTCACCGCCGAACTCGGCACCATGCGCGTCACCGAGCAGCTCGACGCCATGCGCGCCATGGGCAGCGACCCCGTCCGCGTGCTCGTCGTGCCGCGCCTGCTCGCCTGCGTGCTCGTCATCCCCGCGCTGACCGTGCTCTCGAACCTCTGCGGCGTGCTCGGGGGCTACCTCATCCTCACGCGCTTCTATGACTCCGACCAGCTCCTGTACTGGCGCTACTCCGAGCAGTTCGTGCACTGGTTCGACGTGCTCAGCGGGCTCGTCAAGAGCCTCTTTTACGGCGCGGGCATCGGGCTCGTCGCCTGCTGGAAGGGCTTCTCGTGCAAGCCCGGCGCCGAGGGCGTCGGCGAGGCCACCACCGATTCCTTCGTCACCAGCTTCATCACCATCATCGTCATGAGCCTCGTGCTCGTGAAGCTGCTGAACGACCTCGATTTCCTCATCCGGGGCGGCGTGGACTCCGTCTTCCGCTAGACGCTCGCTCTTGCCCTGTCTCGCTTTTCGCGCCTCGCCGGTCTCGCTCCCTTCACGCGCGTCGTCGGGGCGCGAACACGAACGCCGTCGAGAACGTGAAGATCGCCCCCGCGAACGCCGCCCCGGGCAGCAGCCACCCCGCGGCCGACAGCGCATCGCCGAAGAAGTTGCGCGTCGGGCCGACGCCCCCCGCCTGCGGCATGAGCTGCAACGCCGCCTGGAACTGCCACGTGTTCTCGCGCAGCTCGCCGGGACGAGGCTCGCGGATCCCGCCGCGCTTCGGGTAGTTCAGCCGCTCACGAACGAACCCGCCCCCGCGGTCGAACTCGTAGAAGTCGAACACCCAGTCGCGCTTCCACGCGGCACCCCACGTCTCGGGATCGACCCCCGCGCGGGGCGTGCGCGTGACGATCACCAGGCGGTAGTTGTCGGGCACGCGGTCGAACTCGTCGAGGAACGCCTCGGTCGAGAGCCCGCTCGCGGGCGCGAAGACCAGCACCCGCAGCCAGTCCTTGTGCGGCAGCAGATCGGGCAGGCGCCAGTCGCCCGGCACCGTCACGCGCAGGCGCTCCTGCGTGTCGCCGTACGTCACGACGAGGTAGGCCTGGTCCGGGTTCGAACGGTCGTCCGTCAGCGAGACCGGACGCCCGGAGAACGTGAACTCGCGCTTCTCGATCTTCTTGAACGCGAAGACCTCGCGCGGGTTGCGCTTGTGGAAGTCCGCGACCGCGCGCGCCACCCCGACCGCGCACGCGACGGCGGCCACCCCGCTGGTCGCGGCGAGGACGAGGGCGATGAGTCTGGAGCGTTCCATCGCGAGCGAAATCGGTGGCGGCCGGGCCGCCGGACGCTAATGCCCGCTCGAGGCGGGCCCGTGTGAATGATCGTCGTGCGCCGGGGCGTCGGTCTGGAGCGAGCCGGACAGCCCCGTGCGCGGACGCGTGCGGTTGGGCGTGTTCAGCCCGTCGTCATCATGAGCGTGGTGCGCCGAGTGCTTGATGATCCCCTTGTGCTCGAGGTACATCGCCTGCACGCGGGCGTCCAGGGCCGCCGCGTTCGCGGCGTCGGCGAGCTCGGGGTGCATCGCGATCACGCGCTCCCGCAGCACGCCCAGGTATCGCTCCTTCGCGGCGACGACCATCGGACGCCCGTTCGCCGTCGCCACCTGGTCGCCCGTGCCGCCGGGCGTGATCTGCCCGCTCTTGAACTCGTACACGCGGTCGCGCCCGAGCAGGTCGATCGCCGTCATGCCGACGAAGATCGCGAGCGCCGAGAACGTCACCGCCATGATCAGCGTGTTCAGCGCGTTGTCGTAGCGCAGCTGCATGAAGATCGCCATGACGAGCACGGCCTTGATCGTCGCGATCGTCATCGCGCCGACGATGTTGATCCACCCGGGCAGCGACACGTTGAAGTACGACGCCGCCCACTGCTCCGCCTGCGCGAAGCCGACCGTCAGGGCCGTGAACACGAGCAAAATCGCCAGCACCGTCCGCAGGGCCATGGGCCCCACGATGACGTGGCTGGCGTGCGAGCCCGTCCCGTGCGGGTCGGTCTGGTCGAACGGGGCGACGGGGTGCGAGGCGTGCGGGTGCTGGGTGGCCATGGCGTGGTCTCGGGGTGCGTCGCGCGCGGTCAGTGGATGAGGTACAGCAGCGGGAACAGGAAGATCCAGATGAGGTCCACCAGGTGCCAGTACAGGCCGGCGATCTCCACGCCCGTGTAGTGCGTCGGGCCGTACTGCCCCTTGCCGGAGTAGTACCACACCCGGGCGATGAGCGCCATGCCGATGAGCACGTGCGCGGCGTGGATGGCCGTGCCGCAGTAGTACACGGCCCACCAGAGGGGTACGTTGGGGTCGCTCGCGAACGGGTAGTCGAAGAGCATCCCGGGGCGCTTCCCGCCGTAGCCCTCCACGAACTGGAAGAGCCCGAAGAACGCCGTCTTGCCCTCCACCGCCATGCTCTGGTAGTGGTGCAGCGACGGATCAAAGACCAGGAAGTACCCCGACCACTTCGGGACGTACTCGAAGCCCAGCTTGAGCACGACGAACATCAGCCCCAGCAGGAACGTGATCGCCAGGTTCAGCCGCGCCCGGCGCTGCTGGTCGGTCTGAATGGCGTAGATGCTCGCGGCCATGGTGTAGCTGGAGACCAGCAGCACCGCGGTGTTGAACCCGCCGATGCGCCAGTCGAGCTGCGAGGAGCCCTCGGCCCACGCGCCCGGGTAGAGCGCGCGGAAGATCGCGTACCCGCAGAAGATCCCGCCGAAGAGCAGCACCTCGGTGGAAAGGAAGAGCCAGAAGCCGAGCTTCAGCCCGTCGAACTCGTCGGCCTGCGTGCGCCAGTGGTGCCCGTGCCGGTAGCGTTTCCACGCCGGCTGGGGGCTCATGTCGGTCTGTTTCGCGTCGATGGTGCTCATCGCGGGCGTCTCCCCCGTCGCGGGCCCCAACGGGCCCGCGACGGCCGGCGGTGAGTGATGGGCCGCCTTGAGGTTCTCGGCGGGAATGGGGTAGTCCTTGGGGTCCCAGTGGTGCGGCACGTTGGTCTCAAAGTCGTACGGGCCGTGGCGCACGATCGGCTCGTGGTCGAAGTTGTGCTCGCTGGGCGGGGTGTCCGCCATCCACTCCAGCGTGAGCCCGCCCCACTGGTTTTTGGGCGCCTTGCGCCCGCCCACCAGGCTCTGGACGAACACGAACAGGTGGATGAGGAACCCGGTCAGCAGGATGAACGATCCGATCGTCGACACCACGTGCCACATCTGGAAGTCGTCGACGTAGCTCGCGTAGCGCCGGGGCATGCCGCGCGAGCCCATGAAGAACTGCGTGAAGAACGTCACGTTGAAGCCGATGAACACGACGACCGCGCCGACCATCGCCGCCCGCTCGTTGTACATCTTGCCGAACATCTTGGGCCACCAGTGGTGGATGCCCCCCACCAGCGCGATGATCGTCCCGCCCATCATCACGTAGTGGAAGTGCGCCACCACGAAGTACGTGTCGTGCAGGTGCAGGTCGGTCGAGAGCGTGCCGAGCGGGAGCCCCGTCAGCCCGCCGATGCTGAACAGGAAGAGGAACATCAGGGCGTAGAGCATCGGCGTGTTGAGCGCGATCGAGCCCTTGTACAGCGTCGCGATCCAGTTGAACACCTTCACCGCCGTCGGGATCGCCACCAGGAACGTCAGCGCCGAGAAGATCGTGCTCGCGATCTCGCTCATGCTCGTGAACATGTGGTGCCCCCACACGATGAACGAGACGCCGGCGATCCCCAGCGACGCGAACGCGACCGCCTTGTACCCGAAGATCTTCTTGTGCGAGTGCACCGCGATCAGTTCCGAGATGATCGCCATCCCGGGCAGGATCATTACGTACACCACCGGGTGGCTGTAGAACCAGAAGAAGTGCTGGAACAGCACCGGGTCGCCCCCCAGCGCCGTGTCGAAGATCCCGATCCGCGTGAACCGCTCGAACGCCAGCAGCAGCAGCGTGATGCCGATCACCGGCGTCGCCAGCACCTGGATGATCGCCGACGAGTAGATGCCCCACACGAACAGCGGCATGTCGAACCAGCCCATCCCGGGCGCCCGCAGCTTGTGCACCGTCACGATGAAGTTCAGCCCCGTCAGGATCGAGCTGAACCCCAGGATGAACGCCCCCAGCACCATGAGCACGACCTTCGACTCGCCCGCCGAGATCGTCGTCGAATAGGGCGTGTAGAACGTCCACCCCGTGTCCACCCCGCCCAGGATGATCGACATCACCGCGAAGATCGATCCCACGACGTAGATGTACCAACTCAGCAGGTTCAGCTTGGGGAACGCCACGTCCTTGGCTCCCAGCATCAGCGGGAGCAGGAAGTTGCCCAGCGACGCCGGCACGCTCGGCACGATCACCATGAACACCATGATCGCCCCGTGCAGGGTGAACAGCGTGTTGTAGATGTCGTTGCCCTTGGCGATCGACTTCGCGTCGCTGTCGCCGAAGAGCTGCCCCGTGACGCCCGTGACCGCGCCGGTCGCGTCCTGCGTCACGCGGACGGGCTCGAGCAGCTCGAGCCGCACCGCCAGCGCCGCCACCCCGCCCAGGAAGAACATGAACAGGATCGCGAACAGGTACATCACGCCGATCTTCTTGTGATCGACCGTGGTCGCCCAGTCCCAGATCGTCGTGATGAAGCCGCCCTTCGGTTCCAGGTAGCTTCCGTGGTGCTCGTGCCCTGCCATGACCGCTCCTTCCCCGCCCTGCCTAGGGCGTCGGGGCGCTCTCCGCCGCCGGCGCCGCGCCGTCCGTGCCCGCCTTATCGCTGATCGACTTCATGAACTGGATGATCCCGTCCACCTGCGTGGGCGTGAGAAGCCCGCGGAACGACGGCATGTTCCCGTTCTCGAACCCCTTCACCACCCGCTTGGACGGCTCCATGATGGATTCGAGAATGTACGCGTCGTCCACCGTCACCTGCTCGCCGTTGGTCATCTCGTGCGTCGCGCCGTACGCGTTCAGCCACGTCGGGCCCGTGTTCGGCGAGCCGTCGATCGTGTGGCACGAGGCGCACTTGAGCCGCCACTGCTTGCGCCCCAGTTCCACGGGGTCCGAGGGCGTGCCGATCGCCTCGACCCAGCGCCGGTACGCGTCGTCGGGCACGATCCGGATCAACGCCGCCATCTCCGAGTGCTCCGTCCCGCAGTACTCCGCGCAGAACAGGATGTGCTCGGTGTAGGGCACGCCCGCCAGCGCGATCACGTCGGTCCGCTTGGCCTCCGCCGACCCCTCGCTGGGCGTCGGGTGCACCGCGGCCCCGGGCCCGGGGCCCTCCGCGTTGAACCACAGCGTCGTGAACCGGTTGGGGATCACGTCCTGCTTCACGCGGAAATCCGGCACCCAGAACGCGTGCAGCACGTCCTTGCTCTGCATCTTGAGCTGGATGTTCGTCTTCGCCGGGAAGTAAAAGACCGGGATGTCCTTCGCCCCGGGGCGCGCCGTCGCCGGCGACTCCGCCCCGTTCGGGTACGTCAACTGCCAGTACCACTTCGCGCCCGTCACGTTCATCACGATCGCGTCGCCCGGCGCCAGCAACTGCCCGATGTACCCCTTGAACCCCTTGAAGAACATGTACACCAGGAACAGCGACGGGATCACCGTCCAGGCGATCTCCAGGCGCGTGTTGTGCGACGGGCTCATCGGCGCGATCTTCCCCGGACGCCGCCGGTACTTCACCACCCAGTACGCCATCAGCGCCATCAGGCCCACGAACCACACGACGCAGAACCACCAGAGCCAGATGAACATCTCATCCGTCTCGCGACCGGCCATCGTGGCCGACGGCCCGTCCAGCCACAACTGCGTGAACGGCCCCCCGGTCCCCAGCGTGTGGTGCTGCCCCGTCATCGTGCGTACCCCGTCGGGCCGACCGCGTGCGGCCCGTCTTCATTGCCCGTCTCACTCGGCGCCCCGCCCGGGCCCGACCCCCCGCCCCCACGCCGCCGTCGCGACCGCTCCGCCAGCATGAACGCGCCGATCACCGACCCCAGCGTGATCACCGTCACCGCGCCGCCCAGTTGCAGCACCCGGTAGACCCGCAGCGAGTACTTCCCGCTCGACACGTCGAACTCGTAGCAGAACGACAGGAACCGCTCCCCGATCGTCCGCACCAGCTTCCCCTCGCTCGCGTCGATCAACGCCAGCTTCAGATCGCGCACGTCCGACGGGTACCCGTACAGGTAGCGGCTCACCCGCCCGTCCGGCGTGATGATGAACTGGCACACCGGGTGCGAGTAGTTCCCGTCCCCCAGCTTGCGATACTGGAACCCCAGCGCCTCCGCCAGCGCCCGGTTGTTCGAGTCCTCGCCCACGTGGAACCGCCACCCGCCCTCGACGCCCGGCTCCCCACGCCGCCCGTACGACGACATGTACGCCTCGCGCGCCGTCCGCGCCTGCGGGGGCGTCTCGCGCGGGTCGAAACTGAACGACAGCGCCGTGAACTCCTTCCCCACCGAGTAGTCGAGCTTCTCAAACACCTCGGTCTGCTTCGTCAGCAGCACGTCGCACACCACCGGGCAGTTGTAGTAGACCAGCGTCACCACCGCGGGCTTCGCGTTCGCGCCGAAGTAGTCGCCCAGGCGGACGACCTTCCCCTCGTGATCCGTGAACGTCAGCTCCATCGGCAGCGTCCGCCCGATGTTCTCCACCACGTCCAGCCCGCGGATCTGCGAGGGCGTCTGGTAGAAGTTCATCCCCTCGTCGGTCGCCTGGACCTGGGCGCGCACCGACGACGGGCCGCTCATCGCGACCGCGCCCGCCAGCAGTATTCCCAGGACCGTCCGCCGCACGACTACTTCCCTTCCCGATACGTCTGCGCCACCTTGCGCATCGCCTGCTCGATGGGCAGTTGCACCGCCCCCTGCTGCTCGCTCGCCCACGCGTAGGTCTCGGGCTTGCCGCCGGTGGAGAGTGTCGCCTCCGCGCTGTCGCGCAGCCCGCGCGCCTCGGCCGAGAGCCCGTTCCACGCCGCCCGCTCCTGGCGCTCCAGGCGCAGCCGGTTCGTGTACCGCGAGAAGTACATCGCCGTCACCACCAGCACGAGCACGAAGATCACGCTGATCGCCGCGCCCCACCGGAAGATCGCCGTGACGTTCAGGTTGCCCAGGTGCTCGGCCTGCGGCAAGCCCTCGTCCGCCCCGTGGTGGTGCCACGCGTCGACGTGCTCGTGAACCTCCGGCGTGTGGTTGTGCCCCGACATGACTCGTTCCCTTTGGCCTTGTATTCGTCCGGTCAACCCGAACGGATTGCTGCGAAACCAGAAGTCGACCCCGTCGCCACGAACCTGTGGATGCCTACACGTAGTTGCGGTGTTCCAGGGATTCCTCGATGAGCGGGTCCTTCGCCGACACCAGAGGCGTCGCGGGGATCCGCATGAGCAGGTACCCGATGAGGATCGCGAACACGCCGGCGATCGCGATGACGTCGACCCAGATGAACCGGGCGATCTGGATCGGCCCGCCGCCCGCGGTCTCGACCATCGGGCGGACGACGTAGTACAGGTCCGCGAAGTGCACGAACAGCGCCCACGCCGCCAGCAGGCCAAGGGCCATCGGGCTGCGCTTCACCGGGCGGAAGAGCCCGACGAGGAACGGGGCGGCGAAGTGCCCGATGATGAGGAAGATGCCCAGGGGTCGCCAGGGCGAACCCTCGTTGGTGCGGTAGAAGAAGAAGGCCGTTTCCTCGGGGATGTTGCTGTACCAGATCAGGAAGTACTGGCTGAACGCGATGTACGACCAGAAGACCGTGAAGCTGAAGACGAGCTTGCCGGTGTCGTGGAAGTGCTCGCTGGTGACGACGCCCTGGAGGCGTCCGGCGGCCTTGAGCCGCGCGACGATCAGCACGAGCAGCGAGATGCCCGAGAACGCGCACCCCGCGAAGTACCACACGGGCCACATCGTGCTGAAGAACTTGAAGTCGAGCGACATGAGCCAGTCGAACGACGCGAACGCGGTGGTGAGGGCGAAGAGCAGCAGGCCCCACGCGGAGGTGAACCGCGCCTTCGACGCCGCCTGCAGGTCGGTGCGGGCCTCCTGCGCCCGCCCGAAGGCGACCATCCGGCGCGAGAGCAGCGTCCACACGCCCCCGTAGAAGAGCGCGCGGACGGCGAAGAACGCCGGGAAGACGAAGGTGGTCTTCGCCTCGTGCGTGTCGTGGTCGACGATCGCGAGCGGGGCGAAGAAGTAGGCGGCCTTCTTCTGCAGCAGGTAGTCCGCGTAGAAGACCGGCTTCATCCAGATGAACAGCGTGCCCTGCGTCACGAGCTCGATGACCAGCACGGGCATCACCAGCAGCCACGCGAAGGGCAGGAACGAGGCGATGTTCTCGAGCTGGCGGCGCAGCACGATCGACCAGCCCGCCCCCATGAGGTGGAACACCATCACGAAGAACAGGCTGCCCAGGCACATGGCCAGCACGCCCATGGCCCCGACGTGGTACACGGCCAGCGCGTGCTTCAGCGTCACGCCCGCCGCCCCGGTGAAGCCCATGCCCAGCACCGCGAGGGCGGCGACCGCCCCCGCCACGAGCACGCCCATGCCCAGCGGGCGGATGGGCGCCCCCGGAAGAGTGATGTTGTCGGAACGCAGGAGGTTCCCGGTCGCGGCCGCGCTCATGATCCACCTCCCGCCGGCGTCGGCGCGGCGCCCGAGGGCGCCGGGGTCGTGCGTTTCTGCAGCAACTGGTCGCGCAGGCTCGCGGGCACGTCGTCGATGGTGCCCTCGCGCGACGCCCGCAGCGCCCGCACGTACGCCGTGATCGCCCACGCGTCACGCTCGTTCACCGCGTGCCCGTACGGGGGCATGTTGTACTTGCCCGGCTGGCCCTCGGTGGGCTTGCCGTTGCGGATGATCTGGAAGATCCAGCCGTCGCGGCTGCGCACGTTCTTCGGATCGGCGAACGTCGGGTCGTAGAAGCTCACCACGATCGGGTTGTACTGGCGTCCGACCGTGCCCTGCCCGTCGCCCAGGTAGCCGTGGCACGCCGAGCAGTAGATGTTGAACCGCTCTTGGCCCCGGCGGATGAACGCCTCGTCCACCGGCACGCTCTGGGGAATCGACCGCACGTACCGCTTCGTCCCGTCCGCCTCCACGCCCTCCACGCCCGTGTAGAACTGGTCGTCGTGCTTCAGCAGGTCCGCACGCTCCTGGCGCCACGGATCCGCCCATTCCTGGTCGGCGACGATCGGCCACCGCGCGAACGCGACGGTCTGCGGCACGACCGGACGCATCGTGCGCCCGTCGGCGAACATCTCCGTCCCGCTCTGCGGGTTCCAGCGCGGGGCGTCGTCCATGTCCGGGAAGAACTGGCGCGGCGCCTCGCGGCTGCGATCGTCGCGACAGCCCGCCAGGCCCCCGACGCCCGCCGCCAGCAGCACGACCAGGGCCAGCCTGGACGCGCGGGTCGCTCGGGATGTGGATCGTGTCGTCATGCGTGCACCAGCCCCTGCGTTCGATCTCGGGCGCCCCGACCGGGCATCGCCCGTCATTCCTCGACCAGTTCGATGCTCGTCGCCCCCGCGTGCTCCAGCAGCGATCGCGTGCGGTCGGGGTCGAACCTGGGGTCCGACGCCTCGACGCACACGAAGAACCCGTCGTCGCTGCTCGCCAGGAACCGCTCCTTGCGGAAGAGCGGGTGGTGGTGGCGGGGCAGGCCGTTCAGCGCCAGCATCCCGATGAGCGCCGTGAACGCCGAGAACAGGATGCCCAGCTCGAACGTGATGGGCACGAAGGCCTGCCAGCTGTTGAACGGCTTGCCCTGCGTGACAAGCGCGTACCCGTACATCGACATCCACCACTGCATGAGGAACCCCAGCCCCGACCCCGAGAGCCCGATGCACGCCACCAGCACGGGCAGCTTCGTCCGCCGCATGCCCATGGCCTCCTCAAGCCCGTGGATCGGGAAGGGCGTAAAGGTGTCCCAGCGGCTGTAGCCCTGGTCGCGCACCTTCTCGGCGGCGTGGTACAGGTCCGCCGGCGTGGCGAACGAGGCCAGGATCCCGTGGATCGCCTCGCCCGACTCGGTCACGTAGACGCGTCCGCTCGCGGTCGCCATGGTCAGTGTCCCCCTCCGGGCGCCCGCGTCTCAACCCGGACGCGCGCGTCGCCCCCGTCGCCCGTCTGACCCCCGCCGTGCCCGTCCCCCGTCCCGTGCCCGTTGGAGTGCCCATGAGGGTGGTAGTGCGGGCTGGCCTGCGGGAGCACCGCCTTGAGCTCGGCCATCGCGAACATCGGCAGGAACCGCATGAACAGCAGGAACAGGTGGATGAACAGCCCGATCGACCCCACGAAGATGCAGATGTCCACGAGCGTCGGGTGGAACATGTGCCACTCGCCGGGCAGGAACGCCCGGTGCAGGCTGGTCACGATGATCACGAACCGCTCGAACCACATGCCGATGGTCACCAGCACGCTGACCATGAAGATGACCAGCGGGTTGGTCCGCATCGACTTGTGCCAGAACACCTGGGGGCTCAGCACGTTGCACGAGATCATCGTCCAGTAGGCCCACCAGTAGGGCCCGAACGCGCGGTTCTTGAAGGCGTAGAGCTCGAACTCGTTCCCGCCGTACCACGCGATGAAGAACTCCATCGAGTACGCGAAGCCGACCATCATGCCGGTGAGGAGGATGATCTTCGCCATGTTCTCGAGGTGGCGGAGGGTGATGAAGTCCTTCATGTGCGGGTACAGCTCGCGCGCCGGGATCAGCAGGAGCAGCACCATCGCGAACCCGCCGAAGATGGCGCCGGCGACGAAGTAGGGCGGGAAGATCGTCGTGTGCCAGCCGGGCAGGATCGACGTCGCGAAGTCGAACGACACGATCGAGTGCACGCTGAGCACCAGCGGGGTCGAGATCCCCGCCAGCACGAGGTACGCCGCCTCGTAGCGGTGCCAGTGGCGCCCGCTGAACCGCCACCCCAGGCTCAGGAACCCGTACACCTTCGCCCGCACCTCATCCACCCGGAAGGGCAGGAAGGGCACCACGAGCGGGCTGCCCTCGCGGTTGGCACGCAGGCGACGGTCGGCCCGGTCACGCAGCGTCGCGAGGTCGGGGATCATGCCCATGTACCAGAACAGCAGCGAGACCGTGCCGTACGTCGACACCGCGAAGACGTCCCACAGCAGGGGCGAGCGGAAGTTCGGCCAGATCGCGTTCGCGTTGGGCAGCGGGGCGAGGAACCACGCCATCCACTGGCGCCCGACGTGGATGCCCGGGAAGGTCGCGGCGCAGATCACCGCGAAGATCGTCATCGCCTCGGCCGAGCGGTTCACCGCTGTGCGCCACTTCTGCTTCAGCAGGCACAGGATCGCGGAGATGAGCGTGCCGGCGTGCCCGATACCGATCCAGAACACGAAGTTCGTGATGTCCCACGCCCAGTCCACCTGGTTGTTGAGACCCCAGGTGCCGATCCCCGTGATGACCAGGTACAGGATGAACGCGCCCATCATCGACGCCAGCCCCGCGGTCATCGCCGCGACCGCGTACCACCACCGGGGCGGGGGCGACTCCGTGTACCCGCAGATGATGTCCGTCACCTCGCGGAACGAGCGGTTGTTCAGCACCAGCGGCGGGCGAACCCCGGGCGTCTCGACCAGCGAGCCGTCGCCCGTGCCCGGCGGCGGGAGCACGCTCCCCGCGGCGTCGCGCTCGAGCCCCGCCAGGCGCCGGGCCGTCAGTTCGTCGGGATGCGGGTGCGTCGTCATGCCTTCCTCCCGTGCAGCACCGTGAGGCTCAGGGCGTACCCGCGGTCCTCGCGGCGCCGGCGCCCGTCGAAGCGGAACGACTGGGGTGGCGTCGGGGGCGCGTGCCCGTCGTGCCCCGGTTCATCGTGCCCGTGCCCGTCGTGCCCGTGCCCGTTGTGCCCGTTGTGCGACTCCCCGTGCCCGCCGGCGTGGTGGAACGGGTGCTCCCACGAGTCCTTCCGGGCCGCGTCGCACAGCGCGGGGTTCGGGTTCATCACCCGCACCATGTGCGACGTGCGCGGGCGCGTGTTCAGATACCCCAACAGCTCGTAGCTCCGCGCGTTCGCCCGCGTGCGCGCCACGCGGCTGGCCGGGTCCAGCATGTCGCCGAACACGATCGCGTCGCTCGGGCACGCCTGCTGGCAGGCGGCCTGCACGAACCCGTCGGGGAGCTTCTCCAGCCCCTTCAGCTTGATCTCGATGCGACCGGCGTTGATCCGCTGGATGCAGTACGTGCACTTCTCCATCACGCCGCGCGAACGCACCGTGACGTTCGGGTTCTTCTGCATGCGGCTGATCTGGTCGAGCTTCTCGCGCAGTCGAGGCGGAATCAGGTTCGGGTTGATCTTGTTGTACGCCCCGCTCCCCGTGATCCCCTCCTGCCCGGGGACCATGCCGCCCGCGTCGTCGACGAACTCCTTGAAGAAGTAGTCCCCGTTGAACTTCGTCACGCCATAGTCAAAGAAGTTGAACCGGCGCACCTTGTACGGGCAGTTGTTGGCGCAGTACCGCGTGCCGATGCAGCGGTTGTACGTCATGTAGTTGAGCCCCTCGGGCCCGTGCACCGTCGCGTTCACCGGGCACACCACCTCGCACGGGGCGTTCTCGCAGTGCACGCACGCGACCGGCTGGTGCAGCATCGCCCCGGGGTTGTCCATGTCGCCGGTGAAGTACCGGTCGACGCGGATCCACGCCATCTCGCGCCCCTTCGCGACTTCCTTCTTGCCCACCACCGGGATGTTGTTCTCCGCCTGGCACGCGATCGTGCACGCGCCGCACCCGGTGCACAGCGTCTGGTCGATCGTCATCGCCCACTGCGGTCCCTGCGTGTACACCGGGGGTTGCAGCGACTGATACGCCGGGCCGTCCGGCTTCGCGGGCCCGATGTCCTTGGGGTCCGGGTCCGCGTGCGAGCGGTTGAACGGGTTCTCGTAGATCGAGATGTTCGGGGGCGTGTGGCTCAGCTCGCCGAGCATCTCGGCGAAGTTCAGCTCGCGCACCTTGCCCTCGTTCGCGTAGAACGTGTCCAGCGTCTTCTGCACGTGCGTGCCGTGCTTCTGCCACGCCGGCAGATCCACCGCGCGGACGATGGACGTGCGCGACTCCATCGACCAGTGGTTCTGCGTCGAGGCGATCATGTGCGATCCGGGCTCGCGCCGCAGCGTGCCGCCCGCCATGCTCTGGCGCCCCGTCGCGGGCAGCACGGCGTAGAAGTTCACGCCCACCCCGTCGCCCACGCGCCCCGCCGCTGTCCGCCCGTAGCCCAGCGTGCAGCGCAGCGTGAAGTCGGGCATGCCCGGGAGGATCCACACCGGCGCCACGACCTCGCGCCCCGCCAGCGTCAGCTTCGCGAGCCGCGCGGTCGGGTACTTGGGTGATGTGTACACCCCGCCCATGTCGTCCGCACGCGAGAAGCCCACCGGCGCGACGCCGAGCGCCTCCGCCGTGCGCGGGCTCATGAGCACCGGGTTGTCCCACACCACGCGCGTGCCCGCGGCGGGAAGCTCCTGCAGCCAGCCGATGTTCGCCAGGCGCCCGTCCGCCAGGTTGCCGACCCCGAAGGCCACGTCCAGCGCCTCGGCCCCGGGCGCACCGGCCAGCGTCAGGCGCGACACGCCCTGCGCGACGCTCGCGTAGTCCACGCGCGTCCGCGCGGCGGGCGCGACGACCGGGCCGATGCCCTCGTGCAGGGCCGCCCGCCACGCCTTGGCGAACGCGCCGTCCGTGCCGGCGACCACGCCCCGCCAGTGGGCGCGGACGATCTCGAACCCGTCGATGCGTGCCGTCCAGTCGGTGCCGGCGAGCAGCGCGAGGAACTCGATCTCGCACAGGGCGGGCTCGTACAGCGGGGCGATCATGGGCTGCACGGGCGCGATGACGCCCTCGGAACTGATCGTGTCGCCCCAGCTCTCGAGGTACGACGCCGCGTTGAGCATCCACGTCGAGGCGAGGGCGGTCTCCGTCAGTTCGACGCTCAGGGTGACGGTGGCGCCCACCTTGGCCATCGCGCCGGCGAAGTCGAGCGCGCCGGGCGCGTCGTACACGGGGTTGGCCCCGACGCACACGAGCGTGGAGATCGCGCCGTCCTTCATCGCCGCCGTCAGGCGCGCCAGGTCCGCGTGCCCGTCGGCCGCCTCGTCGGGCGTCATCGCGACGTACGACACGCCGACGCCGATGCTGCCCAGCGCGGCGTTGATCGCGACGATCAGGGCGTGCACCTCGGGGGGCTGGCTCGGGCCGGCGGTCACGACCGCGCGCCCGCGCCGCGCGGGGTCCATCAGGTCCTTGGCGCACGCCTCCAGGAACGCGCGGGCTCCGCCCAGGTCTTCGCCCGCGGGCGTCTGCACCGCGCCCAGCGCCGTGGCGAGCGGGGCCGCGTCGGCGGCGCCCACCTTGGGCAGCATGAACCTGGCCAGCTCGACCGCGAAGCCGCTGATGCGCGACGGCGCCATCGGCACGCGGTGGTCGGCCTGCGCACCCGTGATCGAGAACCCGCTCTCGACCATGTACAGTCGCGACATCGTGTCGTCGGCGGGGTTCGGAGCGCCCAGCGACCGCGACGAAGCGAACCCGAGCGAGTTGCGGACCTGGTCGGGCACGTGCTCCAGGAAGTCGTGATCGAGGCTCAGGATGACCTCGGCCGTGTCACGCCCCAGGTGCAGCACCTCGCGGCACGGCGCACCCAGCGCCGCCCGCGTCCCCTCGCGAGGGCCCGGCGACTCGGCCGGCGCCCAGTCGACCCACATCGCGTTGGGGTACTTCTGACGAAGGCGGGCGCACACCGCGCGGCGCGTCGGGCTCGCAGACTTGGCCACTACGAACGCGAGGCCCTCGCCCTTCGACGCGTCGTAGGGCGCAAAGTGCGAGGCGCCCCAGACGCGGAAGTCGTCCCACGTCGCGCCCACCTGCCCGCGGGTGGGGTTGCGGTAGACCGGGTTCTTCAGGCGGTCGGGGTCGTACAGGCTCAGGATGCTCGACAGCGCCCACGACGTGCACTTCCCGCGGCTGGCCGGGTGCAGCGGGTTGCCCTCGATCTTCGTCGGACGCCCTTCGTGCGTCTCTACGAGCAGGCCCTCGACCCCGCCGTCCGGGCGCGCCCAGCTCGTCGCGTAGTACAGGGGCTTGCCGGGCACGACCTCCTCGGGCACCACGCGCGAGTACGGCATGATCGGGTGCTCGGGCCGCCGGCAGCCGGGGATCGTCGCCGCCCCCGCCAGCGCCACCGACGCCCCCATCAGCTTCAGGAACGTGCGGCGGGTCTCGCCGGTCCCCGAGGGATCACCCGCGTCGGCGATCTCCGCCCGGTCGAGCTCGGACGCGCCCGCGGGAAACTCACGCTCGAGCCAGTCGCGGAACGCCGCCTCGTCGCCCAGCTCTTCGGGGCTGCGCCAGACGGGAAGCCCGTTGACCGTGCCGGCGATACGGGGAACGCGCGCCAACTGGGCCTTGCCCGGCTTGGCCTTCTCCCCCGTCCGCGTCGATGGGCATTGATCGTGTGTCATAGATGCCGTCTGTCCTCGCGCGAACACCGTTCCGTTCCTCTGCACGCCCCCGCGACCGGCCACGCCGGACGCCGCCCCGCTAGTAGTGACACGCGCCGCAGTTTTCCGGCGGCGCGTTCCGCAGCGAATCCAGCAGTTGCTTGCCCGTCGTCACCGCGCCCGCCGCCCCCGACTGGCGCTGCGCCAGGTGCTCTTCCACCCAGTTCAGGTTCGTGACCTGCTCCCGCGGCACCAGACTCGCCTCCGGCTCGCGATGGCACTCCAGGCACCACCCCATCGACAGGGGCTCCGCGTGGTACACGATGGGCATCTGGTCGATCCGCCCGTGGCACGAGAAGCAGCTCACCCCCGCCTGCAGGTGCACCTGGTGCGGGAAGTTCCGCACGTAGTCCGGCAGCTTGTGCACCCGCGCCCAGGCGATCGGCTGGTCGGCCGCATACGCGTCCCGCACGAACTGCGTCAGCGCCTTGTGCGTGTCGGAGGTCTGGAACAGCGTCAGCCGATCCTCCGCGTGACACCCCACGCACGTCGCCACGTTCGGGATGTTCGCCTCGGCGCTCTCTTCCACCTTCGTGTGGCAGTAACGACAGTCCATCCCCAGTTTGCCCGCGTGCAACTGGTGGCTGAACCCGCCCCCGGGCTGCGTCGGCATGTAGCCCACGCGGAAGAACTTCGGCGTCGCGTAGTACCAGAACCCTCCGATGATCGTGCACGTCCCCAGCAGCCCGGCGACCGCGGAGACCGTCGGAAACAGGTTCATCCACTTGGGAAACATCAGCGACACCGCCGGCCTCCTCAGCGGCGTTCACGCCGCGCTTACGCCTTCTTCCGCGTCCGATCCACGGCCCGCGGCGAACCGCCGAAGGGTCTCCCGCCGGACGACAACCGTTCCTGCGAGACCGCAATTTGGACTGAGTACCCCTACCCTGTCAAGTCCCGATTCCTGTCGGACCGCAACTGAGACCGATTCTCAGAACTTTTCGGAGGTGCTGGTCATGCCCGCGTCTTCCACTGGTACCGCTCGTTCTCCCCTCGCCGACGTTGTTTCTCCGGCGCTTGTCACCGGCATGATGGCGGCCGTGGGAGTCTGGGTGCTCTGGTTCGTCACCCACCTCCCCTGGCTGGGAATTCGCGAACAGATTTCGATCCCCGCGATCGTCGGCGTCTGGTTCCTGTGCTTTGTCGTCGCGGGGCGGAACCTCGCGCACGCGCGCGCGTGGCAGGTCGGTGCGCTCGCGGGCTTCGTCTCCGCGTTCACCGGCCTCGCCGTGGTCGGCAGCAAGTTGCGCCCGCAGGTTGAGGGCGGCGGGCCGGCGGACCCCTCGCTCACGCCCAGCGCGCCCGCGATCGTGCTCGGCTTTCTCGTGTTCGGCACGGTGCTCGGGCTTGCAGGCGCCTTCCTGGGCTCGCGGTTCGCGCGCCCCGCGGCTTCGGCCGCGAACACGCCCTGGCTCGCGCGCTTCGCGTGGGTCGCGTGCCTGGCCGCGGCCCCGCTGCTCTTCGTCGGCGGGCTCGTGACCAGCACCGACGCGGGGATGGCGGTGCCCGACTGGCCCAACACGTACGGCTCGAACATGTTCCTGTACCCGCTGGGCCCGCGCGTGCCCGCGAACATCTACCTCGAGCACGCGCACCGCCTCTTCGGCACGCTCGTCGGGTTCGCCGCGATCATCCTGACCGTCTGGGTGTGGGTGTCGCGCACCTCGTCGTTCGTCAAGTGGTGGGCCACGGGGCTGCTGCTGTTCATCATCGCGCAGGGGCTGCTGGGGGCGGCCCGCGTGCTGGAGAACAGCCGCTGGATGGCGGCGTTCCACGGCGTGTCGGCGCAGGTGATCTTCGCCGGCATGGTCGCGCTGGCGGTGTATCTGTCCCCGTGGTACGCGGGCCTCGCGGCGGGCGGTGCGCAGCCGGGGGCGCGGCGTCTGCGCGCGTTCGCGACCGCCACGCTGCACACGCTGTTCATCCAGCTCGCGCTGGGCGCTGTCTACCGCCAGTTCCGTCACACCCACGTGCTCTGGACGCACGCGGCGTTCGCCACGGTCGTGCTGCTGGTGGCGATCATCGCCGGGTTCGCCGCGATGAGTTTCCTGAAGGACGCGTCAGACCCGCGTCCGGGCGCCCGTGTTCGGCGTGCGGGCGGGGCGCTGGTGGGCGTCGTGGCGGTGCAGTTCGTGCTCGGGTGGATCGCGTTCATGGTGACCGCCGGTCAGTCGCTGGACACGTCGTCCGTGCCGCAGGCGCTCGTGCGGACCGCACACCAGGCGAACGGGGCGCTGCTCATCGGGGTCGTGGCATACTTGGTCGTGATCGCGAAGCAACTGGCGCGCGCCACGCCGCCGGTGGTCGGCGGGGTTGAGCCCGCGCGGGCGGGCGGGTGATCGTCGAGGGCGGGTAACTGCCGACGAAATCGGGCTTCTCTCGCGTCCCGGCGTCCGATACATTCACGGGGTGCGGTTCGCGCTGCAATGAGCGCGGACGGCGGGCGTTCGGCGGTGCGTGGGCGCTCGAAGCCCGCGGAGACTTGGGCACGGGGGCCGCCGTCTGGGGCGGCGTCGGAGGGGACGATGCGCCAACCTGACGGACCAACGCCGGGCACCGAACCGAACGCCGCACCGAGCGCGACGGACCAACCGCCGGCCGCGCCCACGGACGAGGTGCCGGGGGCGCCGATCGATGAGAAGCTCGAGGCCTCGCTGCGCCCGATCAAGCGGAAGGACTTCGGGTACGAGCAGGCGCGCCACCTGCTGTGGCGGGCGGGCCTGGGCGGGAACGAGAAGCAGGTGCGCTACCTCGCGGACATCGGCCCGGAGAAGGCGGTCGACCTGCTGGTGAACTACAAGCCCAGCGACTTCGCGTGGCCCGGGGAGCGCGAGTTCGACCCCGACATCATGCGCCCGCCCAGCGAGCAGGAGCGTCAGGCGTACCGCATGGCGCAGCGCAACCAGGACGAGGAAACCCTCGCGCGCCTGCGCCTGGAGCGCGAGCGGCGCGAGCGCGACGACCGCGCCCAGATCACGCAGGTGCAGAAGTGGTGGCTCGCGCGGATGATCGAGACGCCCAACCCGCTGGAAGAGAAGATGACGCTCTTCTGGCACGGGCTGCTGGCGACGAACTACCGCACGATCGAGAACTCGTACCACATGTTCCTGCAGAACCAGACCTTCCGCAAGCACGCGGTGGGCAGCTACGCCGACCTGCTCAAGGCCCTCATCCGCGACCCCGCGATGCTGGCGTACCTCGACAACAACGACAGCCGCAAGAACCGCCCGAACGAGAACCTCGCCCGCGAGATCATGGAGCTGTTCTCGCTGGGCGTGGGGAACTACACCGAGCAGGACATCAAGGAGGGCGCGCGGGCGCTGACGGGCTACACGTTCCGCGACGACGAGTTCGTGCTCGAGAAGGACAACCACGACACCGGCAAGAAGACGATCCTCGGGCAGACCGGCAACTGGGACGGCGACGACTTCGTGCGGATCATCCTCTCGCAGCCCGCGTGCCCGCGGTACATCTCGCGGCGCCTCTACCACCACTTCGTCGCCGACGTCCCGCCCGACGAGCGCGGCGGGGACAAGGGCCTCGACCCCGCGCAGCGCGCGGTGCTTCGGCAGATGGCGATCTCGCTCTCGGGCGGCAAGTACGAACTCAAGCCTGTGCTGCGCAAGCTCTTCCTGAGCGAGCACTTCTACGAGCCCCGGTTCATGAACGACCAGATCAAGAGCCCGGTGCAGCTGGTCGTCGGCGCGTGCCGCTCGCTCGACACGCCCGTGCGCGATCTCTCGATCCTCAACGACGCGATGGACCTGATGGGGCAGCGCCTGATGTTCCCGCCCAGCGTCAAGGGCTGGGAAGGCGGGCGGGCGTGGATCAACACCTCGACGTACTACGTGCGCCAGAACACGCTCGCGTTTCTCATCGCGGGCAAGCGCCCGCGGGGCTACGACCCCACGGCCCGGACGCAGACCTACGACGCGATGGCCCTGCTCACGCCGTACGGGAAGGACTCGCCCGTGGGGCGGGGCGAGCCCCGCGCGGTCGCCGAGGCGCTGCTGCGCCTGGCGCTGGGCTGGGCGCCCAGCGCGGGCGTCGCCGAACTGCTCGCGTTCCTCGGGTCGAACGAGAACGCGGTGAACAACGAGACGGTGAGCGGCATGCTGCTGCTCATCTCGGCGATGCCGGAGTATCAGTTGTGCTGAAGACGAAGGCATGAGGCGTGAGGCATTAGGCATTAGGCATTAGGCATGAGGCATTAGGCATTAGGCATTAGGGCATTCGGAAGAGACATAAAGGCACTGGGCACTGGGCACTGGGGACTGGGGACTGGGGACTGGGGACGAGCAAGAGGGCGGAAGGGACGTCATGAGCACGCAGAACCCGTTTACGCGTCGTGAGTTTCTCCGCACCGGGCTGGTGATGGCGTCGGCGGCGGCGACGCTGCCGGCGTTTCTCAACAACTCCGCGCTCGCGATGCACGCCGCGGCGGGCGGGCTGTCGTCGGTGCCCGGCGTGCCCGACGACCACGTGCTGGTGGTGATCCAGCTCTCGGGGGGCAACGACGGGCTCAACACCGTCGTGCCGTTCGGCGCGCCCGAGTACTACCGCGCCAGGCCCGGGATCGGCGTTCCCGAGAACCAGGTGCTCAAGTTGTCGAAGGCCGACGGCGTGGGGCTGCACCCTCAGCTCGCCCCGCTCCGCGAGATGTACGACGACGGGAAGGTCTGCGTCGTGCAGGGCGTGGGCTACCCCAACCCCAACCGCTCGCACTTCAAGTCCATGGACATCTGGCACACCGCCGACACCTCCGCCACCGGCGACGGCTGGCTGGGCAAGTACTTCGACAGCGAGTGCTGCGGCTTTGGCAAGGGCGAGTCCGGCACGCCCGAGGCGGCCCAGACGCCCGGCGCCGGGCCCCCCGGCATCGCCATCGGCCGCACCGCCCCGCTCGCCATGGAAGGGCGCCGCATCAAGCCCGTCGCGTTCGAGTCCGCGGACCTCTTCCGCTGGTCGGCGCAGGAAATGAACGACGCGCTCCGCAAGGGCTATTCGAGCCTCAACACGCGCGAGTCGGGCGATGGCAACGCCGCCCGCGCCGACTCGAACGCGGCGTTCCTGCTGCGGACCTCGCTCGACGCGCAGGTGTCCAGCGACCTGATCCGCAAGGCGGTGGAGCAGCGCCCCAAGACGCAGTTCCCCAACAGCGACCTGGGGCGCCAGCTCTCGATGATCGCCAGCATGATCGGGGCGGGCCTCAAGACGCGCGTGTACTACGCGAACATGGGCTCGTTCGACACGCACGCCGGCCAGGGCGGAGCGCAGGGGCGCCACGCGCAGCTCCTAGGCCAGTTCTCGCAGGCGGTGCGGGCGTTCTACGCCGAACTGAAGGAGCAGCGCGCCGACGAGCGCGTCCTGTCGGTCGCGTTCTCGGAGTTCGGGCGGCGCGTGGGGCAGAACCAGAGCCAGGGCACCGACCACGGGACGGCGGCCCCGATGTTCCTGTTCGGGCCCATGGTGCGCCGGGGCGTCGTGGGCGAGCACCCGTCGCTCAAGGACCTGGACGACGGCGACCTCAAGTACAAGATCGACTTCCGCTCGGTGTACGCGGGCGTGCTGGAGTCGTGGATGAAGGCCGACAGCAAGGCCGTGCTCGAGGGCACGTTCAAGGCCCTGCCCGTGCTGGCGGCGGGCGCGACGAACGCGAAGACGGCGCGCTGACGCGCTCGGGGCCGGGCGGCGGGCCGCGGAACGACTTTGGCCCTTGACGCCTCTGCAACGCCTACGCGACAGCGAGGTACGCCGCCAGGATGTCGCGGGCGGCGTAGAGGTCCTTGGTGTCGATCATCTCGGTGACGGTGTGGATGTAGCGGGTGCCGACGGTGATGCCGATGGCGCGGGCGCCGGCGGCGGCCTGCTGGGCCGCGGCGCCGTCCTGCCCCCCGGCCGCCAGGATGGTGCGCTGGTAGGGCACCTTGTGCTTCTTGGCGAGGGCCTCGAACTCGGCGACGAGGCGGTGGTCGGCGATGAACGAGCTGTCCTTGATGTGCAGCCCGAACCCGACGCCCTGCTTGGTGACGGTTTCTTCGTCGGGCACGCCGGGCGTGTCGCAGGCGAGGGTGACGTCCAGGCCGATGCCGATGTCGGGGAGCACGCGGTGGCTGGCGGTGCGGGCGCCGCGCAGGCCGACTTCTTCCTGCGTGGTGAAGGCGACGACGATCTCGCACGCGTGCCCGGAGCCGGAGGCGTCGAGGCGCCGGATGCTCTCGATGCCCAGCCAGCACGCGACGCGGTTGTCGAGCGCCTTGCTCACGACCTTGGTGCCGATCTCGATCGCGGGCTCGTCCATGACGACGAAGTCACCGACCTTGATCTTCTTCTTGACGTCGTCGGCCTTCATGCCGGTGTCGACGAAGAACTCCTTGACCTCGGGCACCTTCTCGCGGTCCTTGGGGCTCGAGATGTGGATCGGGCGGCCGCAGGGGTTCATGACGCCCCGGAAGTCGCCGCTGTCGGCGCACACCAGCACCCGGCGCGAGAAGAGGTTCCGCGTGTCGAACCCGCCCGCGGGGTTCATCCACAGGAACCCGTTCTTGTCGATCGACGTGACGTAGAACCCGATCTCGTCCATGTGGCAGAGCAGCATGACGCGCAGCGGGCGCTCGCCCCCGCGGGCCTTGGCCGGGCGGGCGGGGGCGTTCTTGGCGCCCTTCTTGCCCGGGCGGGGCGCACGGGTGCAGATGAGCGAGCCGAGCGCGTCGGTCTCGACGCTATCAAAGAGGCCCGCGATCTCCGACTCGATCAGCGCGCGGACGCGTTCCTCGCGCCCCGGCACGCCGGGGGTCTCGCACAGGCGTTTGAGCAGTTCGATGTTCGCCATGGTTCTCTCTCGGTGGTTCGGCGCCCTCCCGCGGGCGCTCGGGGGCGCGAGCGTAGCAGATCACGCGGATGCGCGCCCCTCCGCACCCCGTCGCCCGTTACCGCAGGCGCTCGTCGATCTGCGCGTGCAGCAGCTTGAGTTCCTCGGCCTTGGCCCTGGGCATCACGAGCGTCGCGTCGGGCGTGTGGACGACGATCATGTCCTCGCACCCCAGCAGCGCCAGGGTGTGCCCCGCCGCGGTCACCGCCAGGTTGCTCCGCCCGCCCAGGATCACCGCCTCCCCCTCGCCCGCGACGCAGTTGCCCGCCTTGTCGGGCGTGAGCGTCTCGGCGAAGCTGGGCCAACTGCCCACGTCCAGCCACGTGAGGTCCATCTGCACGGTGCAGACGGAGAACTGGTCGGCGCCGGGCGCCCCCGCGCGGGCCGCCTGGCTCGCGGGCTCCAGCAGCGCGTAGTCCACGCTGATCTTGGGAAGCGTCGGGTAGACCTCTTCGAGCACGCCCTTGGCCTTCTTGGTGCCCCAGGCCTTCTGGATCTTGACGAGCCCCTCGTGGCTCTCGGGCTTGAACTTCGCGAGCGCCTCGAGCACGGCGGAGGCTTTCCAGACGAACATCCCGCTGTTCCACCCGAAGTCGCCCGACTGCACGTAGACCTCGGCCCGGGCCCGGTCGGGCTTCTCGACGAACCGCGCCACGTGGTACGCGTGCTCCTTGGCGCCGTCGATCATGGCGCTCTTGCCGTGGCGGGGGTCGCGGATGGGCGTGCCCCGTTCGACGTAGCCGAAGCCCGTCGCGGGGTACGTCGGCTTGATCGAGAACGTCACGAACCGGCGCGGGTCGTTCTCCACCAGCCGGAAGCCCAGGTCCATCCGCGCGCGGAAGGCGTCCTCGGGCTCGATCACGTGGTCGCCGGTGAGCACGCAGAAGACGGCGTCGGGGTCTTCCTTCGCCAGCACCGCCGCCGCGAACCCCACCGCGTTCACGGTGTCGCGCCCGCAGGGCTCGCCGAGCACGTGCGCGTCATCAAACTGGGGGAGCTGCTCGCGCACGGCCTCGCGGTACGACTCGGCGGTGCAGATGTAGCGGCGTTGCGGGTCGATAAGCCCGTCCAGCCGCGCCGCCGCCAGTTCCAGCAGCGACACGCGGCCAACGCGCCCGGGGCGCTCGATGAAGCGGAGCAACTGCTTGGGGCGGTCCTTGCGGCTCGTGGGCCACAGCCGCGTCCCCGCCCCGCCCGCCATGATCATCGCGTAGCGCATGAGGGGGCAGGGTATCGCGCTCGCCCGGGCGGGCTCCAGCGGGCCCACGCCCCCCACAGTCGGCGGGGCGCACGGGACGCCCGCGAGGTACACTCGGGCCGATGCAATCGAAGGCCACCACCGTCGCGGAGTATCTGGATTCGTTGCCGCCCGACCGGCGTGAGGCGCTGGAGGCCGTCCGCCGGACGATCCTCGAGAATCTCGACGACCAGTACGAGGAAGGGATGCAGTACGGGATGATCGGGTACTACGTGCCGCACTCGGTGTTCCCGGACGGGTACCACTGCGACCCGCGCCAGCCGCTGCCGTTCGCGGGGCTGGCATCGCAGAAGAACCACATGTCGGTGTACCTCATGAGCATGTACGGCAGTCCGGGGGGCGAGGCGGCGTTCCGGCGCGACTGGGAGGCGACAGGTCGCAAGCTCGACATGGGCAAGTGCTGCATCCGGTTCAAGCGCCTCGAACAGGTCGCGCTCGACGTACTCGGCAAGTCCATCCGAGAGATGCCGGCGCACCGGTGGATCGAGCACTACACGCGCGAGATCCGATCGAAGAACAAGGCGAGCGCGGCGAAGGCGTCCGCCAGCCACACCGGGAAGGCCGCCGCCAAGACCGCCACCAAGGTCTCCGGGAAAGCCGTCCGCAAAACGTCCAAGAGGACCGGCTCCGCGGCTTCCAAGAAGGCCCCGCGCAGGGCCGGGGTTTCGCGCGGGTCCTCGCGCGGGGCTGGGGCGGGCGGCGCGGCTCGCAAGGCGTCGAAGAAGAAGTCCCGGGCCTGACGGTCCGCGCGATACAGTCGCTCCGCGCGGGGCGACGCACCCGGCGCGGAGGACGCATGGCCCGCACCACCGCCCGCAACGGCACGACGCCCTCGAACGCCCCGTCCGCGCGCGCCGGGGTACACGACCGCGCGCCGGGACCGTCGCTCGCGGGCGTGTGGGCGGCCGACTACGCCCCCGCGCCCGAGACCGTCCGCACTGCGATCGCCCCGCGCCACGCGCACTACATCAACGGCGCGTGGCGCGAGCCGTCGGAGGGCACGCGCTTCCCGACGATCAACCCGGCGACCGAGGAAGTCCTGAGCGAGGTGGCGCAGGGGAGCGGGCGAGACGTGGACGCCGCGGTGCGGGCGGCCCGGGCGGCGCTCCCGGCGTGGAGCGCGCTGCGCCCCGCCGAGCGCGCGAAGTTCATCTTCCGGATCGCGCGGCGGATCCAGGAACGGTCGCGCGAACTGGCGGTGCTGGAGTCGCTCGACAGCGGGAAGCCCATCCGCGAATCGCGCGACGTCGACGTGCCCCTCGCCGCGGCACACTTTTTCTATCACGCCGGCTGGGCCGACAAGCTCGCGTTCGCCTTCGCCGGACGCACGCCCCGCCCCGTCGGCGTGTGCGGGCAGATCATCCCGTGGAACTTCCCGCTGCTCATGGCCGCGTGGAAGCTCGCACCCGCGCTCGCCTGCGGCAACACCTGCGTCCTCAAGCCCGCCGAGACCACGCCCCTCTCGGCCCTGCGCCTCGCCGAGATCATCGACGAGATCGGCCTGCCCAAGGGCGTGGTGAACGTCGTCACGGGCGACGGCACGACCGGGGCGGCCCTGGTCGAGCACGCCGGGGTCGACAAGATCGCGTTCACCGGCTCCACCGAGGTCGGCAAGCGCATCGCCGCGAGCGTCGCGGGGCGGGGCACGCGCCTCACGCTCGAACTGGGCGGCAAGAGCCCGCACATCATCTTCGAAGACGCGTCGATCGACCAGGCGGTCGAGGGCGTGGTGCGGGGCATCTACTTCAACCAGGGCGAGGTCTGCTGCGCCGGGTCGCGGCTCTTCGTGCAGGAGTCGATCCTGCCCGAGGTGCTCCGCACGCTCGAGGTACGCCTCGCGTCGCTGCGCGTGGGCGATCCGCTCGACAAGAACACCGACGTGGGCGCGATGAACTCGCGATCGCACCTCGACCGCGTGCTCGGATACCTGCGCCGAGGAACGGCCGAGGGCGCGGTGCTCTGCACGCCCGCCCGCGAGAACGGCGAGCCCGCCCGGCCCCTTACGTCCGACGCGCTCGACGCCTGGCGGCCCGCGGGGCTCTCGCGGGGCTTCTGGTGCCCGCCCTGCTTCTTCACGGGCGTGCAGCCCAGCCACACCATCGCGCGCGACGAGGTCTTCGGCCCCGTGCTCGCCGTCATGAGCTTCCGCACGCCCGACGAGGCCGTCGCCCGCGCCAACAACACGCCCTACGGGCTGGCGGCGGGCATCTGGACCGACAAGGGCTCCAAGGTCTTCGAGATCGCCGGCAAGCTCAAGGCCGGCGTCGTCTGGTGCAACACCTACAACCGCTTCGACCCGGCCTCGCCCTTCGGCGGGTACAAGGAGTCGGGCTTCGGGCGCGAGGGGGGCGTGCAGGGCCTGCGCGCGTACGTCCGCCTGGACGAGCCCCGACGCCCGCGCGGGCGCGCGACATGAGCGCCCGCACCGACCGCTAGACTGGTGCCGCCATGCCCGACGACGCCCGCCTCGACGTGCAGAAGACGCTCAAGCTGTTCATCGACGGCAAGTTCCCGCGCAGCGAGAGCGGGCGGACGTGGGGCGTGCACGACACACGCGGCGGGATTCTCGCGCACGCCAGCCTCGCCTCGCGCAAGGACCTGCGCGACGCGGTGGAGGCCGCCCGCCGCGCACAGCCCGGCTGGGCGGCGGCGTCGCCCCTGCTGCGCGGGCAGATCCTGTACCGCGTCGCGGAGATGATGGAATCGCGCCGTCGCGAACTGGAAGACGCGATCCATGCGACCCGCTCGCCCGGGCGAACCGCGACGAAGCGGGCCGCGCGAGCGAACGCGCCGGACCTCGGCCCCGCGGGCGAGGTCTCGCGCGCCATCGACCGCGTCGTGCACTACGCGGGATGGGCCGACAAGTTCTCGCAGGTGCTCGGCTGCCACAACCCCGTCGCCGGCTCGTACTACACGTTCACGGTCGCGGAACCCACGGGCGTGGTCGCGGCGTTCGCCCCGGACCGCCACCCGTTGCTCGCGCTCGTGTCGCTGCTGGCGCCGGCGCTGTGCGCGGGCAACACCTGCGTCGCGGTGCCGAGCATGCGCAACCCGCTGGCGGCGGTCGCGCTCGCCGAGGCCATCGCCACGGGCGACGTCCCGCCGGGCGTGGTGAACATCCTGACCGGCGACGCGAAGGAACTGGCCCCGATCGCCGCGCAGCACCGCGACATCGACGCGATCGTCGCGGGCGATCCCGAGCCCGACCTGGCGCGCACGCTGCGCGCCGGAGTCGCGGAGAATCTCAAGCGCGTGCGGATCATCGAGGGCGTGGACTGGCACGACGACGGCGCGTGCTGCTCGCCCTGGTGGATCGAGCCGCTCGTTGAGTTCAAGACGGTCTGGCAGCCGGCGTCGGCGTAGCGTCCTCGCGCCGGGCGCACTCGAACGCGCGGATCAGCCAGTGCCCCGCCGCGCTCATGAGCGTGATGCCGATGAAACCGACCACGATCGCGATCGCGGCCTTCACGACCCCCGCCGTGCCCGCGAGCGCCGCCATCGCGCGCCCGCCGAAAATCACCAGCCCGCCCATCAGGCACACCAGCAGCACGCCCGCAACCAGCCCCCGCGCGAAGTTCCGACGCGCCTCGGCGCTGCGACGCAGCACGGCGTACACCGCCGCCGCGCCGAACACGCCCGCCAGCGCCACCCGCCCGACGCTCCACGTCGTCGTCGGCGAGGCCGGCGTTCCCTGCGACCACACGATGCCCTGCGGCGTGCCGAGGTAACTCAGCACCCCGGCCACGAACAGCACACCCGCGACGCACAGCCAGACCAGCCCCTGGCCGCTGTCGAACCGCCCGCCCGCGGCCACGACGCCAACAACCCCCGCGAGTGCGACCACCACCTCGAACCCGAACATGACCCACACGGCGTTGGGCGCGATCACCAGCGATGCCAGCGCCATGCCCACGGCGCTCAGCGCGACGACCCCGGACAGCACGCGCAGCCCCAGGCGCAGCCAGGCGGGCAACGGCGGGGCGAAAGTCTCGCGCGTCTGGGTGGTCATGCGGGTGCTCGTCGGGGTCTGCGGGGCGGGATCGTCGGACGCCGGTCTCGGTGGGGTCTTCGGGTGTCGGGCGGGCCGGCTTCAGCCCGAAAACCACCTCGGCACGTACGACGCTCACCCGCGCGAAGTGCGGCCTCGGATGGTATCGGCCGACTATCGGACGTTTCGAGGCACCGGGCGTGCGATGTTCGGCCTGCGCCGAGGCGGGCTGAAGGGGGCACCGGGCGTGGTCCGATCTACTAGAGACGCCATGATCGACGCGGAAGTCCAATCCCGACTGGAGGCTGCGCGGGCGATGTACGCCCGCGTGATGTGCGCATGGGCGCAGGACCTGCTCGAGTTGCGGCGCACCGGGCGCGACATCCCCCGCCGGGCCTCGGCACGCCGCGTGCTGGCGTTCCCGAGTCGCGGCACGCCGGTCGCGTCCGAGATGGCGGAGGCGGACACGTCGCTGCTGCGCTGGCGGCCGCAGCGGCGCGCCGCGTAGATCGCGCCGGGTTCAAGGAGGATGTCATGGGCGGGATCACCAGCGGGGTGGGCATCTTCAGCGGGATCGACTCGCAGTCGATCATCAGCCAGTTGTTGGCGATCGAGGCCCGCCCGCGCGACCAGGCGCAGGCGCGCATCGTGCAGCTCCAGCTCCAGAACTCCGCGTACCTCGACATCAACTCGCGCCTGAGCGCACTCCGCACCGCCGCGAAGGCGTTCCGCGACAACAAGACCTTCCAGACGCGCAGCGCGACGTCCTCGAACCCCGACGTGCTCCGCGCCACCGCCTCGACCGACGCGGCCCCGGGCGTGTACCAGTTCATCGTCGATCGGCTCGTGTCGACGCAGCAGCTCCTGAGCCGCGGCTTCGCGAATCGCGATGTCTCGGCCGTGGGCCTCACGCAGGTGACGCTGGAATCCACCCAGGCGCGACTGGATCGCGACGTGGAACTCAGCGACCTCAACAGCGGCGCGGGCGTCTCGCGCGGCAGGATCTCCATCACCGACTCGGCCGGCGGGACGGCCGTGGTCGACCTGTCGCGCACCACCACGGTGGGCGAGGTGCTCGCCGCGATCAACCAGAACGGCACGGCGCGGGTCTCGGCCCGGGTCCAGGACGGGCGCCTGGTCGTGGACGACACCGCCGGCGGGCCCGGCACCATGTCCATCGCGAACACCGCCGGCTACACCACCGCCAGCAGCCTGGGCATCGCCGGCTCGGCGACGGGCGGGCGGATCACCGGCTCGTCCGTCTACTCGCTGCACGGGGGCACGCTGCTGAGCACCCTCAACGACGGGCGGGGCGTGTCGATCGACAGCGTTGCCGGCACGGGCGCGTTCAACTTCAAGATCGTGATCGACAACGGCGGGGGCACGCCCACCGAGGTGCTCGTCAACATCGGCGACGTCTACGAGGACGTCGTCCCCTCGGGCGGGGGCGATCCGGTGCTCACCCGCACGCAGGGCGCGGTCACCACCGTGCAGGGCGTGATCGACCGCGTCACCCAGGCCCTCGCCGACAGCAACGTCACGGACGTCTCGATCAGCGTCGACGCGACCAACGGGCGGCTGCGCCTCGTCGATTCGACCGGCACACGCACGCTGAGCGTGGTCGAGAACGGCGACACCACCGCTACCGACCTGGGGTTCATCGGCGCCACCCCCGGCGCCACGCTGAACGGCAAGCGCGTGCTCGCCACGCTCAACTCCACCCTGGGACGCGGGCTGAACGGCGGGGCGGGCATCGCCGGCGACGGCGCGCTGAACTTCACGCTGCGCAACGGGGCGACCTTCTCCGTCACCATCGACCGCGAGGCCTCGCTCGACGACATCTTCCGCCAGATCGAGCAGGCGTCCGACGCCGGCTCGGGCGCGCGCGTCGACGTCTCGCTGGACGAACGCGGCACGGGCATCGTCGTCACCGACCTCACCGGCGCGTCGGCCTCGAACCTCATCATCACGGGCACGTCCGGGAGCGACACCGCCGCCTCGCTGGGCATCTCGACCGGGCCCTCGGGCGTCGCGTCGAGCACGGAGTCGTCGGGCAACCTGCAGCGCCAGTACATGAGCCGCGCCACGCTGCTCTCCTCGCTCAACGCGGGGCGGGGCATCGGCACGGGCACGTTCCGCCTGGTGGATTCGGACGGCGAGTCGCAGGTGGTGACGATCTCCGACTCGATCAAGACCGTGGGCGACTTCATCGACCAGATCAACTCGCGCGGGCTGCGGGTGCGGGCCGAGATCAACAGCAACGGCGACGGGATCCGCATCGTGGAGGACCTCACCACCGACCCCGTCCCCGGCGCCACCAAGATCTCCATCAGCGACCAGTCCGGCAGCGTGGCGCGGAGCCTCAACCTCGCGGGCACGGCGTCGGGCACGGGCGGGGCGAACGCCCTCAACGGCACGTTCGAGCGCGTCGTGTCGTTCTCCGCCGCCGACACCCTCGACCAGGTCGTGACGAAGCTCAACCAGGCGAACGCGGGCGTGACGGCGGCGATCGTGCGCGACGGATCGTCGTCCGCGCCGTTCCGCCTGAGCCTGACGAGCGGGAACGCCGGCACCGCGGGGCGGTTCATCATCGACTCGGGCTCGGTCGACCTCGGGCTCGCGACGCTCGACGCCGGGAGCGATTCGCGCGTGTTCTACGGCTCGACGGACGCGGCGCGGGGCGTCGCGATCGTGGGCTCGTCGAACACGGTGGACTCGATCGTGCCGGGCGTGCGGATCGATCTGACCGGCGCGAGCAACTCGCCGGTGACGCTCAACGTGCAGACCGACACGAACGCGATCGAGAAGGCCGTCGAGCTGTTCGTGTCGAGCTTCAACACAGCGATCCAGCGCATCGACACGCAGAGCCGCTACGACAAGGCGACCGAGCGGGGCGGGCCCCTGCTGGGCGACGGCACGGTCCGCGAGCTGCGTGCCGCCCTGTTCCGCGCCGTCTCGTCGCCCGGGGTGGGGACGAGCGGGCGGTTCAACACGCTGCTCGAGGTCGGCATCTCGGTGGGCGACGGCGGGACGCTCGAACTGGACACCGATCGTCTGCGCGAGGCCCTGCAGGAGGACCCCGCGAGCGTCGAATCGCTCTTCGTCACGCGCACGCAGTCCGACGACGCGCAGCTCGACGTCTTCGGCGACGGCTCGGTGCTCGTGCGCAACCCCAACGCCGGCTCGACCTTCTCCGCGCTGGGCGTCATGGGCCAGTTCGAGCAGCTCGTCGACCGCTACGTGGACTCGACCAGCGGCGTGCTGACCGGGCGCACCCAGGGCATCGGCAACCAGATCTCCCTGCAGAACGCCCGCATCGAGTCGTACAACGCACGCCTCGAGCAGCGACGCAACATCCTCGAACGACAGTTCCTCGCCATGGAGAAGGCGATCGGCTCGCTCCAGTCGCAGCAGGCGGCCCTCGGTTCCATCGGCGGGGTGACGCGCGCCGGGTAGTCGCCGCACGATCCGACGAGATCCGCCCCCGACGCGTTCAAGACGACGCCCCCGCACTCCGATCGAATGAACACCATGACCACGTCGCCCCAGGCCGCCGCGCACGCCAACGCCTACCTCCGCACCCGCGTGCTCACCGCCTCGCCCGAGGAGCTCCGCCTCATGCTGCTCGAGGGCGCGGTGAAGTTCGCGACGCAGGGGCGCGACGGGCTGGCGCGCGCGCGCCACGAGGCGGCGTTCCAGGGCTTCTCGCAGGCGCGCGACATCGTCTTCGAACTCATGACGACCATCCGCGAGGACATCGACCCCGAGCTCGCCCGCAACGCCAAGGCCCTCTACGCCTTCATCTACCGAACGCTCGTCGAGGGCGCGCACGAGAAGGACCTCGCGAAGATCGACAAGGTCATCGAGCTGCTCGAGTTCGAGCGCGAGACCTGGGTTCTGCTCATGCGCCGCCTCGCCGAGGAGCGCGGCGCCGCCCCGCGCCCGGCGCCCGCGGCGTTCAGCGCGCAGGCGTAGCCCGGGCGCACAGCTCCGCCGCGAGCTTCTCGAACACGAACGTCTGGTTCACGTTGGAATCGATCTCGCGCTCCGCCTCGCGGAGCGCCTCGACGCGGCGCCACGCGCCCGCCGACGCCCCCCGGCGAAGCCGCCCCCGCAGGTGCGACGCCACCACGCGGAACACCCAGTCGGCGCCGGCCTTGTTCGCGCCTTCCTTGCTCGCGTACGGGTTGGCCTTCACCCACGCCTCGGCCCACTCGTCGGCCAGGTCGGCCATCGTTGATCCGAGCTCCACGCGGTACGACGCGCCGTCGGACGCCGCCAGCAGCGGGGCGAGGCGCTGCTGCCACGCCCAGAGCCCGTGGCGCACCGCGCCGTGCAGCACGCCGGGCGAGCCGTCGGCGAACTCCAGCAGCCACGGGGTTGCCGCGGGGTCCAGCTCCAGCCCGCTCGCGCGCACGCAGCGCTGCATGTCGGCCTGCGAGAGCGGGGGAAAGAACACCCGCTGGCAGCGCGAGCGGATCGTGGGCAACAGGCGCTCCTCGCTGTCGGTCACGAGGATCACCAGCGTCCGGGGCGGGGGCTCTTCGAGGAACTTGAGCACGGCGTTCTGCGACGCGCCGGCCAGCATCTCGGCCTCGTCGACGATGAACACCTTGGCAACCGGCGCGGATGTGCGCACCGTCGCGTTCAGCGCGGCCGGCTCCAGCATGAACGACCGCACCACGTCCAGCGGGATGTTCGTCTGCTTGCGCTCGCGGACCTTCGCGTCGTCGTGGAACCGGGCCAGTTCCTTGCGGATGACGTGCAGGTCCGGGTGCGCGCCCGCGCGCAGCAGGCGCTGCGTGTGGCTCTCGGGGTCGGGCGCGAGGCCCCCCGTCAGCGTCGGGGCGCTGGTGGGGTCCAGCACCACCGCCGCAAAGGCGAGCGCGGTGGTGAACTTCCCCACGCCCGTGGGCCCGTGGAAGACCCACGCGTGGTGGACGCGCTCCGCCCGCATCGCGTCGAGCAGGATGCCGATTGCGCGGTCCTGCCCCACCACGCCCGTCAGCGGGATCGGCGCGGGCACGGGGTGCTCGGGAGGCGGGGGCGCCTCGATCGCCCCGACCGCGGACTTTGCCGGACGCTTCGCCACGGCCCCAGCGTACGGCCCCCGCCCCACGCCCGGCGGCTACTCGTCGAACTGCCCGTAGTCGTCCACGCGCTTGCGCTGCTCGCGGATGTGCAACCGCAGGCTGTCGATCTCCAGGCGCACCTTCTGCAGGGCGGCCTCGGCGTGCTCGCCCGCCTCGTCGCGCCGGCGCAGGTCGCTCTCCATGAGCTTGAGCTGCACCTCCAGCGCCTGCACCTCCAGCCCCATCTTGCGGTACGCCAGGTCGTTCAGCCGCCGGTGCTGCTCGAACGCGATCGACTCGCGCTGCGCGTGCACCTCGCGCGACACCCCGCCTCCAGCGCCCGCCGCGTTCGCCGATGCCTCCAGCGCACGGCGCGCCTCGACGAGGGCCTGCTCGGCCTGCCGCCGCCGGTTGGCTTCGCGGCGCAGCAGCGCGACGAACGGGCCCGCCACGGCGACCGCCCCGAGAACCACCAGCGCGATGATGTCCGCCGCCCCCGACAGCAGGTTCTCGCTCGGCTGCGCCGCGATGACGTTGAACACCCGTCCTCCCCACGGCGCTCCGCACGAGCACCGCCACCCCGCCCGGACACCCCGCGGCACGTTCAGACGTTGCGCAGCTTGTTCAGCCCGTTGAGCGCCGCCACCTTGTAGCACTCCGCGAGCGTCGGCCAGTTGAAGACCGCGTTCACGAAGTAGTCGACCGTCGCGCCGAACGCCATCGCCGCCTGGCCGATGTGGATCAGCTCGGTCGCGCCCGTCCCCAGCGCGTGCACGCCCAGGATCGTGCGGCTTTCCTGGTGGATCAGCATCTTCAGCATGCCGATCTCGTCGCCCAGCAACTGCCCGCGCGCGATCTCCTTGTACTGCGCCACCCCCGCCTCGTACGGGATGCCCTCCTTGGTCAGGGCCTCCTCCGTCCACCCCACCATGCTCATCTCCGGGATCGAGTAGATCCCGTACGGGAGCAGGTTGCCGTAGCTCTCGCACTTCTCCCCGAACATCCCGCACGCCGCCATCCGCCCCTGCTCCATGCTCGTGCTCGCGAGCGCCGGGAAACCGATGACGTCGCCCGCGGCGTAGATGTGCGGGACGACCGTCTGGTACTGGGCGTTCACCTTGATCCGCCCGCGATCGTCGGGCGCGAGCCCCGCGGCCTCGAGCCCGAGCGACGCCGTCGCCCCCTGACGCCCGATGGCGTACAGCAGGCAGTCGGCGCGCAGGGTCTTCCCGCTCTCGAGCGTGGCCTCGGCCATGACGTTGTTCGTGCTGCGCGCGCCCGGCGGGGGTTCGACCTTGCGGATGCTGACGACCTTCTCGCCCATGCGCAGCGTGACGCCCGCCTGGCGGAGGTGGTACTGGAGCGCCTCGGCGATCTCGGCGTCGACGAAGTCCAGCAGGCGCGTGCGACCCTCCACCAGCGTCACCTTGACGCCCAATGCCGCGAGCATCGAGGCGTACTCGGTGCCGATGACCCCGCCCCCCACCACGATCATGGACTGGGGGAGTTCGGCGAGGCGCAGCAGGTCGTCGCTCGTGATGATGTCGGAGGCGTCGAAGTCGATCGTGCCGGGGCGGGCGGGGCTGGTGCCGACGGCGATGCACACGTGCGCAGCCTGCACCACCTCCTGCGAGTGCTCGCTGACGACCTCGATGGTCGAGGCATCGCGGAACCGGGCGCTGCCGTTGAGGAGGTCGATCCCGTTGCTGCGGAAGTGCCCGCGCACCAGCGCGATCTCGTTCTTGATGATCGCCTCGCACGCGGTGAACAGGTCGCGCAGGCTCACCTTGCCGCGTGCGGACATGAAGTCGCCGAAGCGGGGCATGAAGGGGCTCTTGCCCGTCGCCGCGAGGATCGCCTCGCGCAGCGCCTTGCTGGGGATGGTGCCAGTGTTGATCGCCGCCCCGCCGACGACCTCGCTGCGCTCGACCACGCACACCCGCTTGCCCAGCTTGGACGCCTGGATGGCGCACTTCTGCCCCGCCGGGCCCGATCCGATCACCACCAGGTCGTAGGAACGCATCGGGGCACAGCATACCCGACCGGCGCTCGGGCGGAGCGCTGGTGCGCCGGGGCGAGGCGCGTTCTGCCCGCCCGGCGTGAAACTACAATCCGCCCCCTATGGGCACCCACTGGACCGTCGATCGCGTGCGCGCCGCCTTCATCGACTACTTCGTCTCGAAGCGGTCGCACGTCTTCGTGCCCTCGTCGCCGTGCGTCCCGCTCGACGACCCGACGCTGCTCTTCACGAACGCGGGGATGAACCAGTTCAAGCCGATCTTTCTCGGGCAGGCCGACCCGAACTCCGACCTGGGGCGCCTGCGACGGGCCGCCAACAGCCAGAAGTGCATCCGCGCGGGCGGCAAGCACAACGACCTCGACGACGTGGGCAAGGACACCTACCACCACACGTTCTTCGAGATGCTCGGCAACTGGTCGTTCGGCGAGTACTTCAAGCAGGAGGCCGTCGACTGGTCGTGGGAACTGCTCACGAAGGTCTACGCCCTCTCGCCCGACCGCCTCTACGCCACGTACTTCGAGGGCAACCCCAGGGCAGGCCTGGAGCCCGACCACGAGACCCGCGCGCTGTGGCTCAAGTACCTGCCCCCCGAGCGCGTCCTCCCGGGCAACATGAAGGACAACTTCTGGGAGATGGGCGAGACCGGGCCGTGCGGCCCGTGCACCGAGATCCACTACGACCGCATCGGCCCGCAGGAGCGCGGGCGCTTCGTCCCCGAGCTCGTCAACGCCGGCGACCCCGATCTCATCGAGATCTGGAACAACGTGTTCATCCAGTTCAACCGCGAAGACGCCGGCACGCTCAAGCCCCTGCCCGCGCGCCACGTCGACACCGGCATGGGGCTCGAACGCCTCACCTCGATCCTCCAGAACAAGCGCAGCAACTACGACACCGACGTGTTCATGCCCATCTTCGCGCGCATCGAGCAGCTCACCAACCCGCCCCACGGCTACACGGGCCGCCTCGGCGCCGCCGACACCGGCAACGTCGACACGGCCTACCGCGTCATCGCCGACCACATCCGCACGCTCACGTTCGCCATCACCGACGGCGCGCTGCCCAGCAACGTCGGGCGGGGGTACGTGCTGCGCCGCATCCTGCGCCGGGCCGTCCGCTTCGGGCGCCAGGTCCTGGGCGCCCGCACGGGGTTCTTCGCGCAGCTCGTCCCCACCGTCGTCGAGCGCTTCGGGCACGCGTTCCCCGAACTGAACAAGGACCCCGCCCGCGTCGCGGCGGTCATCCACGAGGAAGAAGAGAGCTTCGGCAAGACGCTGGACCGCGGGATCAAGCTCTTCGAAGAAGTCGCGGCCCGCAGCCCGATCTCGGGCGACGACGCCTTCAAGCTGTACGACACCTACGGGTTCCCGATCGACTTGACCGTGCAGATGGCCGAGGAGCGCGGGCTGAAGGTCGACGTCGCCGGGTTCGAGGCGGCGATGGAGGCCGCCAAGGAGCGTTCTCGCGCGGTCGATGCGAAGGACGAGGCGAAGGCGCTGACGCTCCCGGGCGATGCGGTGGCGCGCCTGAAGCACCTGCACATCGACGCGACGGACGATCATCACAAGTTCCAGGCGCGAGATCTGGTGGCGCACGTGCGTGCGATCTGGACGGGCGAGCACTTCGACGAGCACGCGCGGGTCACGCTGTCGCAGCGGTCACGCACGATCGGCATCGTGACCGACCGCACACCGTTCTACGCGACGATGGGCGGGCAGGAGTGCGACGCGGGGCGGATCGTCGTGGTGTCCGAGAGCCGCGCCCACGCGCACGACCGGCACGAGGGGGGCGAGTTCGTCGTCGAATCGGTGCAGGCGTTCGGCGGGTACGTGCTGCACATCGGGCGCGTGACGCACGGGGAGATCCGGGTGGGCGACAGCGTGTCGATGCAGATCGACAAGCTGCGTCGGGCGCGCATCGCGGGCAACCACACGGGCACGCACCTGGCGAACTTCGCGCTCCGCGCGGTGCTGGGCGACGGGGTGGACCAGAAGGGCTCGCTCGTCGCCCCCGACCGGTTCCGGTTCGATTTCAGCCACGCGCAGCCGGTCTCGCCCGACGAGCTGCGGCGTATCGAGGAGATCGTCGGCACCGCCATCCGCCAGGACCTGACGGTGTACGCCGAGCCGGCGCCGCTGGCGGCGGCCCGCGAGATCAGCGGGCTGCGCGCGGTCTTCGGCGAGACATACCCCGACCCCGTGCGCGTGGTCTCGATCGGGCAGCCCGTGTCGGACCTGGTGGCGGGCCCGGCCAACCCGGCGTGGCGCGAGCTGTCGGTCGAGTTCTGCGGCGGGACGCACGTCGAGCGGACGGCGCTGCTGGCGTCGTTCGCGGTGGTGGGCGAGGAGGCCGTCGCGAAGGGCATCCGGCGCATCGTGGCCCTGACGGGCGAGCCGGCGGAAGCCGCCCAGGCCGCGGGCATCGCGCTCGAACGGCGCGTCGCGGAGGCGGCGGGCGCGCGCGACATCGACCTTCCGAATCTCGTGCAGGGGCTGCTGGCGGACCTGGACGCCGCGGTCTGCTCGTCGTGGCGCAAGGCGCAGGTCCGCGCGGGGATCGCGTCGCTGCAGGAGCGTGTGAAGGCGGCGGAGAAGGCGATGGGCGCCGCGATGCGCGACGAGGCCGTCCGACTGGCGCGCAGCATCGCGCAGAGCGCCCAGGCCGCCAACGACCAGGTGATCGTCACGACGCTGGCGATCGGCGACGACCGGGCGGCGTTGCAGGCCGCCGTCAAGACGGTGCGCGACATCTGCACGAAGTCCGCGGTGATGCTGGTGTGCGTGGACGAGGGGGCCGGCAAGGTGGGCGTGTGCGCGATGGTCCCCGACTGGCTCGTGCAGAAGGGCCTGCGCGCGGGCGACTGGGTCCGCGACACCTGCGCGCTGCTGGGCGGGAAGGGCGGGGGCAAGCCCGACAGCGCCCAGGGCGGCGGCACGGACATCGCGAAGGTGAGCGACGCGATCAAGGCCGCCCGCGTGAGCGCACTGACCATCGCCATGAAGTAGCCCGCCATGAGCGCCCCCCCAAGGCCCATCGACAAGGCCCCGGACCAACCCGCGCCCGCGGGCTCGGCGGCGCCGCCGGGAGGCGTGCGCGGCACGGGCCCGGGCGCAGTTCCCGACGCCCCGATCGGGCGCCTGCCCCTGTTGGTTGGTGCGGTCGCGTGCGCGTGCCTCCTCGCGATGCCGCTGGGGTTCTTCGCCGCGGGCATCGTGGGCGAAAAGTCCGGCGGCACCAGCCCGTCCCACTCGGCGATGCTCGGGGCGTTCGCGGCGTGCGCGGGGGCGGTCGTCGGGCTTTTCGTGCTCGCGCCCCGGGCGATGCGCGGCCCGTCGCGGCTGGGCGTGGCCATCGTCGTGGCGTCCATGGTGCGACTGGGCGTGGCGGGCCTTCTCGGCTACACGCTCTGGATCAACCTCCGCCCGGAGCGCACGCCCTTCGTCGTGGCGCTGATCGCCGCGGTGTTCCTCATCACCGCGGCCGAGGCGACCTGGGCGGTGCTGGCCCTGCGCCGGCACGGGTCGGGTATACCCCCGAACAATGCCCCGTGAGCGACTCCCCCCCGCCGGACGTTCCGCCCCCCGACTTTTCCCCGCCCGACCCCGGGCCGTGGAGCGGCGGGCACGACCACACTCCCGGTGAGGACGCCCGCCACGACGTCGCGTTCATTCCCCCAACGCCCGAGCCCCCGCCGATCCCGTCGGTGCTGCTGCACCCGGTGCGAGCCCCCGCCGAGACGGGCGCATCACGCCGCACCTCGCTCAGCGAGATGGGCAAGGCCTGGGGCGTGGCGATGGAGTTCATGTTCACCATCGCGGGCGGGCTGCTCATCGGCGTCGCAGCCGATCTCTACTTCAAGTCGACGCCCACGGGCGCACTCATCGGGCTGGGGCTGGGCTTCGCGTACGCGCTCTGGCGGATCCTGCGTCGCACCCTGCTCGAGGAGCGTGCCCGCGAGCGGGCGAGGGGTGGCGAGCGCGCCGGGAGCCCGGGACCGGGGCAGCGCCCGGGGGACGGCCCGCGGGGCGCGCGCAAACCGTGACCAACCTCGCCGGACGGGGACGCGAGCGCTACCCTTGATCCCCTCGCGCCGGGCAGGGCGCGGGGCCAGACCATGCGTGACCCGTCTTCCGCCATCCCGCGCGTCCGATACGCCCTCGCGATGACCATCGCGACGGGTGTCGCGCTGGGGTTGGCGTGGATGCTGGCGCCCGCGGGCGAGAACACCGGCGGGGCGAAGCAGGCCGCGGTCCTGGTCTTGCTGGTGTCGTCGGTGTTCACCTTCGCGCCGGCGCTGCTGCACGTGTCCGCCGAGCGGTGGGGCCTGGTGGTGGCGGGGTCGTCGATGGCCCGGATGCTGGCGCTGCTGTCGGCGGGCGGGCTGGCGAGCCGCGTGGTCGAGGACCTGCCCCGTCAGCCGTTCGCGATCGCGCTGCTGGCCGGGGCGGGCGTCGTGCTGGTGGCGGAAACGGCGATGGCGATCGTGATTCTGCGCGGACGCTCCGGCGGCGTCGCGCTCGTACCGACAGACCCACTCGCGCGGGGCCTGCGGCCCGCGTCGGAGCGCGGCGGGGCCGGCCCCCACGCCGCATGACTTTCGGAGCACCCATGCACCAGTTGTTCACTCTCGCCGCCGACGACCCCGCCCAGCACGTGTACAACCACCCGTTCCTCAAGACGGACCACGGGCTGTGGCTGTGGTCCGGCAATCAGGGGAACCTGGTGCTGGGGGGCGTGCTGCTGGTGCTGGGCATGCTGTGGGTCGCCGGGCGGATCCGCACGGGCCCGGACACGATGGGCGCGGACCGGTACCTCACGCGGGGTCGGTTCCCGCAGATGATCGAGGTGATCTGCCTGTACCTGCGCGAGGAGGTCGTCCGCCCGCTGCTGCACGATCGCACGAACAAGGTGACGCCGTTCCTCTGGACGATCTTTTTCTTCATCCTGATCAACAACCTGCTGGGGCTGGTCCCGCTGATGGACATCGTGCACATCGCGATCCCGGACCTGAAGGCGGACCACGAGACGTTCATCGGCGGGACGGCGACGCAGAACATCTGGGTGACCGGAGCGCTCGCCGTCATCGCGGGCATCTTCTTCAACATCGCGGCGATCCAGCGGCTGGGGATCGGCGGGTACTTCGCGCACATGACGGCGGGCTCGCCCTGGTTCGTGGCGTGGCTGATCTTCCTGCTGGAGTTCGCGGGGCAGGTGCTGATCAAGCCGGTGGCGCTGGCGCTGCGTCTGTTCGCGAACATGACCGCCGGGCACATCCTGCTGGCGACGCTGTTCGGGTTCGTGGGGCAGGTGTGGGGCAAGAGCCTGCTGATCCAGGCGCCGGTGACGCTGATCAGCGTCGTCGGGGCGATCGCGATCATGTTCCTGGAGCTGTTCGTCGCGTTCCTGCAGGCGTTCATCTTCATGTTCCTCACGACGGTGTTCATCTCTCTCATGGATCACTCGGACGAGCATGGGCACGAACACGAGCACGCCCATGCCCCCGGCCACGAGCACGCGCACGCGTGAATAACGGGCCATGTTCGGCGGCGGCGGACCCCGCCCCGACGCTTTCCTCGCTCGTGCGGGTTGTTGGTGTGAAAGGAATGTTGCGATGAAGAAGATCTCTGCTCTGTTCGCCGGCGCCGCGGTGCTGGCCTTCCCGGCGATCGCGGCGGCGGCGGCCGCCGCCCCCCAGGCCGCCGAGGACGTCGGCACGCCCATGGGCAAGGGCCTGGCGGCGCTGGGCGCGGGCCTGGCGGTGGTGGGCGGCGGGCTGGGCATCGGCCTGGTCGGCAAGGCCGCCGTCGAGTCGATCGCCCGCCAGCCCGAGGCGGCCGGCAAGGTGCAGATCAACATGATCCTGGCGGCGGCGCTGATCGAAGGCGCGACGCTGTTCGCGGTGGCCGTGGGCTTCCTGGCCTAAGGCTCCGTCATCCAGACGTACGCCCCGCCGCCCTCACCGGCGTCGGGGCGATTGTTCGAGATCCACCCGAAGGGGCCTGGAGCCCCGCCACCCGTTCGCGGAGTTGCCGCATGAAGATCCCCGTGTCGTTCGCGATGCTCGCTGTGCTGGCCCCGGTCGCGTTCGGAGCCGACGATGCCCATCACGCGCCGCTGCAGGCCGTCCCCTCGCCCAACCAGGGGCTGGTGACGGCGATCACCGCGGTGGTGGTGTTCGTGATCGTGGCGGCGGTGCTGCACGTGAAGGTGTGGCCCGTGATCGCCGGGGCGCTCGACGCCCGGTCGAACAAGATCCGCGAAGAGATCGAGGCCGCCGAGATGGCCCGCCAGCAGGCCAAGGACGCGCTGGAGCAGTACCAGCAGTCGCTCGCGCAGGCGCGGGCCGAGGCCCAGAAGATGATCGAGCAGGCGCGCCAGCAGCAGACGGCGCTGGCGGCGTCGCTCAAGGCCCAGGCCGACGCGGAGCTGACGGCGATGCGCGACCGGGCCCGCAAGGACATCGAGGCCGCCAAGCGGGCGGCGGTGGCGGAGGTCTACGCCGAGGCGTCGAACCTCGGCGCGATGATCGCCGGCAAGATCCTGAAGCGCCAGGTGACCCCCGCCGACACCCAGGCGCTGGTCGAAGAATCGGTGACCCAGCTGGCGGCGTCGCGGAACTGACCGCGCGCCCGCGGACGACCCCCTCCCGAGGAAGGACGACGACCGACCATGCCGCTGCTCGAAATCCCCGCCGACGCCGTCGCGCTCACCTACGCCCGCAGCCTGTACGACCTCGCGTCGGAGCGGGGCGGGCGCGAGAAGATCGAAGAAGTGCTGGCCGAACTCGAGGACGTCCTGGAGATCGCGCGCCACGACGCCGAGTTCGCCGAGCTGCTCTCGTCGCGATCGGTGACCGCCGAGGCGCGGGGCGCGTCGCTGCGCCGGATCTTCGCCGGGCGCGTGACGGACCTGACCCTGAACTTCCTGCTGGTGCTGAACGCGAAGAAGCGGATCGGCGCGCTGCCGGCGTTCGTCGAGGGGTTCGATTCGCTCGTGCAGCAGCGCCTGGGACGCGTCGAGGTGGACGTCTTCACCGCCGAGCGCCTCGACGCCGCCTCGCTCGCCTCGCTGCGCGAGCGCCTGCAGGGGGCGCTGTCGCGCGAGGTCGTGCTGCACCCGTACATCGATCCGCAGATGATCGGCGGGGTCAAGCTGCGCATCGGCGACCAGCTCATCGACGGGTCGATCGCCACGAAGCTGCGGCGTCTGAAGGACCAGCTGGCGACCGACGGGGCGGCCGGCGTGCGAGCGCGCCTCCCCGACATCCTGTCCGAGTAGCCCGTCCCCGCCCGACCCGAACTCCAGCGGAGAACAGCCCATGCCCAAGAAGACCATCGGCGCCGTCGACGTGTCCGCGAAACGCGTCCTGATCCGCGTCGACTTCAACGTGCCGGTCGAGAACGGCGCGATCACCGACGACCGGCGCATCCGCGAGGCGCTCCCCACGATCCGCTCCGTCATCGACCGGGGCGGGCGGGCGATCCTCATGTCGCACATGGGGCGACCCGAGGGGCAGGGCTACGAGGCCGACGCCTCGCTCAAGGCGTGCGCCGTCCGCCTCGGCGAACTGCTCGGCAAGCCCGTCGCGTTCCCCAGCCAGGACTGCACCGACCAGGCCGCCGCGGCCGCCGTCGCGGCGATGCAGAACGGCGACGTGCTGCTGCTCGAGAATCTCCGCTTCCACAAGGGCGAGAAGAAGGGCGATCCGGCGTTCGCGGCCAAGCTCGCGGCGTACGGGGACGTCTACGTGAACGACGCCTTCGGCACCTGCCACCGCCCCGACGCCAGCATGGTCGCGGTCCCCAAGGCCATGAGCGGCAAGCCCCGCGTCAGCGGGTTCCTGGTCGAGAAGGAGATCAAGTTCCTCTCCGAGACGCTCGCGAACCCGGCCAAGCCCTTCGTCGTCGTGCTCGGCGGGGCGAAGGTCTCGGACAAGCTGGGCGCCATCGAGAACCTGCTGCCCAAGGCCGATTTCATCCTTGTCGGCGGCGCGATGGCCTACACGTTCCTCGCGGCGATGGGCAAGAACGTCGGCACCTCGCGCGTGGAGCAGGACCGCATCGCGGACGCGAAACGCATCATCGAGCTCGACAAGAAGATGAAGGTCGAGATCCTCTACCCGCTCGACCACGTCTGCTCCACGCAGTTCGACGAGCAGTCCGGCGACATCGAGGTCTTCGACGCCGAGATCAAGGACGGGTTCATGGGGCTCGACATCGGCCCCAAGACCCAGACCAAGTACGCCCTCACGCTGCGCAAGGCCAAGACGATCGTGTGGAACGGGCCGATGGGCGTGTTCGAGTGGTCGCCCTTCTCGCAGGGCACCCAGCAGGTGGCCAAGGCCATCGCCGACGCCACCAAGAGCGGTGCCGTCTCCATCGTCGGCGGGGGTGACTCCGCCGCGGCGGTCGAGAAGTTCCACCTCGCCGACAGGATGTCGCACGTCTCGACCGGCGGGGGCGCCAGCCTCGAGATGCTCGAGGGCAAGAAGTTCGAGAGCGTCGACCTGCTCGACAACGCGTAGGCACGCTCGCGCCTTCGACACATCGCGCCCCGGGGTGCCGCACGGGCCGAACGCCCCACGCGCGGCTCGTCCTGCGCGGGTGCTTCACCGCGGCGGGTGGTCGTGCCGGTGCTGGCGGATGACCGCCCCGCGCTCCTTCGCCCGGCTCGCCGCGGCGTAGATCGACGGGTTCGACAGCAGCCCGATCGTACCGATTGCGAACACCATCGCGCCCACCGGCCAATCGACCCACCACCCCACCACCACCGACACGACGATCACGAACACGAGCGCCGCCGCCATCCACAGCATGATCCCGCCCGGGCCGGTCTTCGCGTCGCCGGGGCGGCCTTCGGGGCTCACCTCGCGGATTTCCGAGGCCGCTTCCTCGGGCGTGCCGGGCATGGTCGTCTCGGGCAGCACGTGCTCGACGGAAGAATCGGTGACGGCGCGCGTCGTCGTCCCGTCGGGGTGAATCACTCGAACGTCTTTCACGGGCGCCTCCCTGGGCCCGTCCCCACGCTCGATACGCCCCGGGGCGCCCGGCTGATCGGGCGCACGACGCAGCACCCGCGAAACCAGCGGTTCATGCGGGCGCCCGGAGGCGGCGATCACCGAATTTGCTTGCCCGCGCAGAAACATGTGCCAGAATTGATCGTTCCGCACGACGGAGGACCCCCGCATGAACACCCGCTCAGCCGCGATCCTGATGCTCTGCGTCCCCCTGGCCGCCCCGGCCAGCGCGGGGCTGCTCTACAACGAGTTCCTGCAGGGAGACCTGTCCAATAACCGCTTCGAGCCCACGGCGTTCACGCTCACGCCGGGCTCGAACGAGTTGTTCGGCGTGATCTCGGGTGACAACCCGGACGGCTCGTTCGACCGCGATTACTTCAGCTTCACCGTGCCCGCGGGCTTTCAACTCTCGTCCATCACGCTCACCGGCTGGGCGTCGGACGACTTCGCCGCGTTCGGCGGCATTCAGCCCGGCCCGGTCTTTCCGAACGACCCCGAGACCGTGCAGCCCGACGACCTCCTCGGCTGGATGCTCTTCGGTCCCCAGGACCTGAACGTCGACCTGCTCCCCATCATGGGCAGCAACGGCATGGGGTTCACCCCGCCGCTGCCCGCGGGCACGTACTCGTTCTGGGTGCAGCAGATCGGGCCGTACACCGAGTACGGCTGGGACGTCGTCGTCGACGTGCCCTCCCCGGGCGCGAGCGCCCTCCTGCTCGCGACCGGGCTGGCCGTCGCCCGCCGGCGGCGGTCGTAGAGGGCGCGCGGGGCGTTGATCGCTGACCGCCGCGTCACGTCCGCCCGAAGAGCTTCTCCAGTTCGCGGATGCTCAGGCGGATGCTGGTCGGGCGCCCGTGGGGGCAGCTCGACGCTCGCTCGACGTCCTCGCGCAGTCGCACGAGTTCGCCCAGTTCGAGGTCGGTGAGGCGGTCCCCGGCCTTGACGGCCGCCTTGCAGCTCATCATGTCGAGCACCTCGCGCAACGCCGCCTCGCCGGCGTGCGACGCCTCGCGGAGGAAGTCGGCCTGCTCGATGCGTTCCAGAAGCCCGGTCATGAACTCGACGGGATCGACGCCCCGCTCGAACAGGAACGACGGGAACGCCTGCACGCCCAGCGTCGTCGGCCCCAGCGCCTCGCACTCGATGCCCAGGCGCGCCAGCAGCGGGCGGAGCGCGCCCAGCCGCTCGCCCTGCGAGGGCGAGCACGGGACCACCGCGGGGCTGAGCAGACGCTGCGTTTCCAGAGGCCGCCCTTCGGGGCCGAGCACGCGGGCCAGCAGGTACTCGAACATCACGCGCTCGTGCAGGGCGTGCTGGTCGATGATGACCACGCCCTGCTCGTCCTGCGTGACGAGGAAACTCTTGTGCACCTGCAGCACGCGGGGCGCCTCCTGCGGCACCAGCGGGCCGGGCGGATCGTCACGCCAGGCGGGGCGGCCTGCGTCGGGGGCGCCCGCGCGATCGGGCGCCAGCACCTCGACCGGCGCGGGCGACGCGGCGTCCGGAGCCGCGGGGGAGAGCGCCTCGCGCAGCGCGGGCACCGAGATCAAATCCAGCGTGCGCTGCGCCGGCGCGGGGCGGGTGAAGTACTCGACGAAGCGTGCGACGTTGTCGCCTGAGGCGCCCGCGCGCGCGCCGGCCCACGGTGCCGCGGCACCGGCCGCGTTCGGCACCGACGGCCCCGAACTGGGCGGCCCCGAACCGGGCGGCCCCAGACCGGACAGCCCCACTCCTGAAAGCCCCGACCCGGGAATCGACGCCGGCACGCCCTGGCGCGCCAGCGACTGGAACGCCGGCGAGGCGTGCAGCGCGGGCGTGAGGTCCGCGCCCCGGAGCGCATCGCGCAGCGCCCGCAGCACGGTCGAGTGCACCATGGAGGAATCGCGGAAGCGCACCTCGGCCTTCTGCGGGTGCACGTTCACGTCGACGCCCTCGGGCGACATCTCGATCATGAGCACCACCGTCGGGTAGCGCGACGCGTCGATCAGGCCCCGGTACGCCTCGGCGATCGCGTGCTGGATCGTCCGGTCGCGCACCGGGCGCCCGTTGACGAACACGAACTGGCCCTTGGCGCTCCCGCGCGCGATCGACGGCGTGCCCGCGAGCCCCCACAGCGTGAGCCCGCGCGCGTCGTCGAAGCGATCGGCCGCCACGTCCAGCAGTTCGCCCGCGAGCTCGCCCCCCAGCACGGCCAGGGCGCGCGCGCGGGGCGACTGGTTCGCCGGCAGGTCGAGCACCTCGCGCCCGTCGCACGTGAGCCGCACGCCCACCCCCGGGTGCGCCAGCGCGACGTGGCGCACGACCTCGACGCTGCGTTCCTGCTCGGTCTGCACGGTGCGGAGGAACTTGCGGCGTGCGGGCGTGTTGAAGAACAAGTTGCGCACGCCGACGCTGGTTCCCACGGCCCCGGGCGCCGGGCGCGGGGCGGTGCGCCGGTCGCCCTCCTGGTCGATCTGCGTCGCGCCCGCCTCGCCGGGCGTGCGCGAGCGGATCGACAGGCGCGACACCGACGCGATCGACGCGAGCGCCTCGCCCCGGAACCCCAGCGTCGCGATGCGGGCCAGGTCGTCGGGCGACCAGACTTTGCTCGTGGCGTGCGGCTCCAGCGCCAGCGGGAGCTCGTCGGGCGGGATCCCCACGCCGTCGTCCGTCACGCGCACCAGCTCGATGCCGCCCTGCTCGAGCTCGACGACCAGGCGCGTGGCGCCGGCGTCGATCGCGTTCTCGAGCAGTTCCTTCACGACGCTGGCCGGACGCTCCACCACCTCTCCCGCGGCGATCTGGTTCGCGACGAGCGGCGGCAGCACTCGGATCGGGCGGCGGCTCTCCTGCACGCGCGATCGTACTCCCGCGTCTTCGGGGCGCTCCCGACACGCAGCGTGGTATGCTCGCCCCGCGGGGCCCGGCGCACGCCGCGCCCGCGGAGGCCACGATGGCGGCACACACGCAGATCTTCGTCAACCTGCCCGTCCGCAACCTGGCGGCATCGACCGCGTTCTTCCGGCACCTCGGGTTCGAGATCGACCCGCGGTTCTCGGGCGAGCACGGCTCGTGCGTCGTCTTCTCCGACACCATCTTCGCGATGCTCCTGACGCACGACGCCTTCCGCTCGTACACCACCAAGGCCATCGCCGACGCGACCCGCACCACCGAGGTGCTCGTGTGCATCACCAGGCCACGGCGCGAGGACGTGGACGAGCTGGTCCGCCGGGCCGTCGCCGCGGGAGGGAGCGTGCACAAGGAGCCCCAGGAGCACGCGTTCATGTACGGGCACGCCTTCACCGACCTCGACGGGCACATCTGGGAAGTGATCTGGCTCGACACCACGGCCCTGCCGACACGCGTGTAGAAGTTCAGCCCGGTCACTACGATGAGACCATGGCCGACACCATCTTCTCGAAGATCCTGCGGGGCGAGATCCCGTGCCACACGGTGCACGAGGACGCGCACGTGCTGGCGTTCCTCGACATCTTCCCGATCAGCCGCGGGCACACGCTGGTGATCCCCAGGGAGGCGAAGGCGACGCTGGCGGAGTTGTCCGACGACGCGGCCGCCGCGATCGGGCGGGTGCTGCCGCGGATCTGCCGGGCCGTGATGCGGGCGACGGGCGCGACGGCGTACAACGTGCTGCAGAACAACGGCGGGCTGGCGCACCAGGCGATCGACCACGTGCACTTCCACATCATCCCCAAGTACGCCGACCGCACCGACGGCGCGGGGCTGGGCATCGTGTGGAAGGCCGGCAAGCTCGACGCTGGCGAGGGCGCATCGCTCGCGCGCGAGATCGCGGCCGGGGTGTGAGGGGGCGTTCCCGGCGGCTCGCGCCGTTCCCTCACGGCACGTCGTGCACCATAGAGGTCGTGAGCACGTCGAGGCGCACGAGGCCACGCTGGTCGTCGTCGAGTTCCAGGTGGCTGAGCGGGTCGACGCCCCGCACCATCCCCTCGTAGCGCACGCCATCGCGGACGAACGCGCGCCGGGTGCCCGTGAGCACGTCGCACGCGCGCCAGTCGTCGAGGGCGTGCTCGAACGGCTCGCGCAGCACGCGGCTCATGGCGCGAACCAGCGCGCACGCCGCGGCGGAAACGTCGACGAGCGGCCCGTCGTCGCGGGACGCCAGTTGTCGCAGCGAGACGGCCCGGCCGCGGAGTTCGGCGGGCCAGTCGGCGTCGGTGTGTCGGAGGTTGATGCCCACGCCCACCAACGCCGCCCCGCCGGCCATCTCGATGAGCACGCCCGACAGCTTGCGCCCGCGCGGGCCGCGCTCCACGACGTCGTTCGGCCAGCGCAGGCCCAGACGGGCAGCGGGCGGCGCATCTGGCGCGGTAGGCGCGGGCGGCCGGGTAACTGCGTTCGGCGTGCCGAGCAGCGCCTCGCACGCGCGCACCGCCGCCACGCCCGCCGCGAGGCTGAGGCGGGCCGGGTCGAGCGCCGGGGCGGGGATCGCGATGGTGCACGCGAGCGACAGGCCGGGCGAGGCGGTCCACGAGCGGCCGAGGCGCCCGCGTCCGGCGGTCTGCGCGAGCGCGATCGCCACTCCCCACGCCCCCTCGAGGTCGCGCGCCATCTCGCGGGCGACGTCCTGCGTGCTCGGCGTTTCATCGAGCACGACGACGCGCGCCGGGCGTTGCTCGCGCGCCAGGATCTCGCCCACCGCGTCACGCACGCGGCCCGTCTCGTCGGGCGCGGTCATCCGGGCTCCACGTCGAGGGCGACATCCAGCGAGACGGCCTGGTGCGTGATCCCGCCGACGCTGATGCGATCCACGCCGCTCGTCGCGATCGCGGGGAGCGTGGCGAGCGTGACCCCGCCCGAGGCCTCGAGTTCGAGCCGCGGGGCGCGGGCGTCGCGCCTGCGGGCGGCGTGGGCAAGGTCGGCGGGCGTCATGTTGTCGAGCAGCACGATGTCGACCACGCCCGGCGGGAGCGCGAGCAGCGCTTCGAACTGGTCGAGCGTGTCGACCTCGACCTGCACGAACGCGACCGGCGACATCGCCCGCGCCCGCGACGCCGCCCCCTGCACGAACGCCGCCAGTTCCGCCGTGCCGACGCCCGCGAGGTGGTTGTCCTTGATGAGCATCGCATCGTGCAGCCCGAGGCGGTGGCAGCGCCCCCCGCCGCAGCGCACGGCGTACTTCTCGAGCACGCGCAGGCCCGGGGTGGTCTTGCGCGTGTCGTAGATCGCGGCACGCGAGGCGGGCGGCATGGCGCCGACGAACGCCGCGGTGCGCGTCGCGACCCCGCTGAGACGCCCGACGAGGTTCAGGGCCGTGCGTTCCATCGCGAGCATGGCGCGCAGCGGGCCGGTGAGCTCGGCCAGGAGCGTGCCGGGCGCGGCGGGCGTTGCGTCGCGATGCGCGATGCGCAGATGGAGGCCCGGCGCGAAGCGATCCCGCACGAGGGGAAGCGCGGCCAGCCCGGCGATGACCCCCCCACCGCGCGCCACCAGGCGACCAACGCCCACACGATCCTCGGGGATGCACGCGAGGCTGGTGACATCGCCGGCCCGCCCGAGGTCTTCGTCGAAGGCGAGGTCGATGACGCGCGCGACCAGCCCGCTCGCGACGAACCGGGCGAAGAGGTCGGGCAGGGGCAGGGCGTTGACTTCGGTGTCGTCGGGCACGCGGGATGGTACCGGGCGTCGCGCGGGTGGGTTCCTAGCATTGCGATTCCGGCGTCCCAACGCCGCATGGAGCGCAACCACATGGGTCTTCTGGACGGCAAGGTCGGGCTGGTGGTGGGGATCGCGAACGACCGCTCGTACGCGTGGCACATCGCCAAGTCGCTGATTCAGCACGGCGCGCGCTGCGCGTTCACGCACATGCCCGGCGAGCGCAACGAGCACCGCACCCGGCGCGCGGTCGACACGCTGGGGGCCCAGAACCCGTGGATGTGCCCGATGGACGCGGGGAACGACGAGCAGATCGACGGCGCTTTCGCGAAGTACGCCGAGTCGTTCGACCGCCTGGACTTCGTGATCCACTCGATCGCCTTCGCCGACCGCGACATCCTGCAGCCGGGCAAGTTCATCACCACCACCCGCGCACAGTACACGAGCGCGTTGGACGTCTCGGCGTACACGCTGCTGGCGTTCGCGCAGCGCGCCAGGCCGCTGATGGCGCGCTCGGGCGGGGGCTCGATCCTCGGCATGTCGTACTACGGCGCCGAGAAGGTCGTGCCCGGGTACAACGTGATGGGCGTCGCCAAGGCCGCCCTCGAGGCCACCGGGCGCTACCTCGCGGCCGAACTCGGCCCCGACAAGATCCGCGTGAACCTCATCTCGGGCGGGTACCTGCGGACGCTCGCGGCGTCGGCCATCGGCGGGGTCGACACCATCTCCGCGATGGTCGAGCAGAAGGCCCCGCTGCGGCGCAACGTCGAGGGGCGCGAGGTCGGCGACACCGCGGTGTACCTCGTGTCGGACCTGTCCTCGGGCGTCACCGGCGAGACGATCTACGTGGACTGCGGCGTGAACATTCTCGGAGCCTGATGCGTGCGACGGGCGCGGGGCGTGCGCGTCGCGCCGCGCGTTTCCGGCCATCATCCCCTAAACGGGTGGTCCGTTGATCAAGTGCGCGCGGGCCGCTCGCCGATCTACGGGTATGCCCGTGATCGGCACGAACATCGCCGCGTCACTCGCCGGGGCGCTGCACGCCGAACGCGTCATGGCTCGACCGCCCGCGCGCCCGGCCCCACCCCCGAAGCACGCGCCCGCGGCGGACGAGGTGCTCGTGGACAGCACCGAGGTGGAAGCCCCGGAGGCCGCCCGTTCGCTGAAGGGCAACGACCAGGAGGAAGCCCACGAGGATCGGGAGCAGAGCCAGTACACCGCCAGCGGGCGCCTGCACCACCCGGACGGGCCGGGGCGGCTCGACGTCGCGGGGTAGGGTTCAGGCAGCCGCGGCGGTCGCGACCTTCGTGCGGAACTCGATGATCTGGCGGACGAGCGAGAGCAGCAGCGTGTGATCCTGGTCGCGCCCGACGAGCGCGTTGGCGTGGCGCAGGTCATCGGTCAGATCGTCGCGGAAGTACGCGAGCTTGTCGTCGGGAAGGGTCGCGGCGACCAGGCTGATGCCCGCGGCGATGCGTCCCGTGGTGCGCGGGCCCGGCGTGCCCGCGTCCAGTTCGCCCGCGAGGAACGGCACCTGGTCGGTGATGGATGGCTCGCGCCGACGCACCACCCGCTCGGCGCGGAGCAGCACTTCAAGCCCGGCCTCATCGTCCATGCCCGACAGCCGCACCGCCCCCACGCGCAGCAGCGTCTCGGGCTCGTCGGCGCACACCCGCATCGACGCCTCCGCGGCCAGCCGGCGGAACTCCTCGTCGACGTCCGCCGACCAGGTGGCGGCCCAGGCGCTCACGAGCCGGGCCGCGACCCGCTCGGCGTCGGTCGGCACCGAACCGGTCCGGTAGCGCGCGAGTTCTTCGACCATGCGGCCGACGATCGCGGTCGTCACGTCCGCGCGCGGGTAGAAGCGCACGGGGCGCTCGCTGCGTTCGGGCGTGGCCGGGAGCGGACGCCGCCCGATCAGCCGGTCGTGCAGCGTGAGGCGTGCGGGATGACGCGCGAGGATGCCGGCGGCCTCGATGATCAGCCGGGTCATGGCGGCGTCGCTCATCCCTTCGGCGAGGGTCACCCGTGCCGCGTCGAGCCGGTTGGGGAACACCGACGGGTACGACAGCGGGCGCGGCGCGTTCCAGTCGTACCACGGCGCCTCGCGCCCGGCGTGCTCGGGCGTCTCGATGGTCAGCATCCCGTCCGCGTCGTGCGTGACGAGCGCGTCCAGCCCCTCGCGCACCCAGTCGCACGCGACGCCGTCCGCCAGCGCGTACCACTCGACGTGCGTCGCCCCGGAGGTCTCGGCGAGCACGGTCGCCCAGTGCCCGGGATCCACCAGCCCCACCCGCAGCGGCTTCTCGGGCCATGCCTGGCGGTCGTGCCAGGCGCCGAGAGCGTCGGCCGCCGAGCCCGGGAACATCATGTGCCCGCCCGCGCGCAGGCCGGCGCCGCGGCAGGCGTCGATCGACGCCGCGCTCAGCTTCAGCAGCATCGCGGACGTCGCGAGCGTCGCCCGGCGCACGAGCGATCCGGGCCAGGGTTCACGGCGGGACAGCGGCAGCACGCCCGCCTGGCGAAATGTGTTGGTGTCTTCCATGGCCCTCTGACATCGGTCCCCGGGTATGGCCCATTTCGTGTTCCCATCCGTGATGATCCGGTGAATCACCGCGCGTATGACGGGGTTGACGCCGGTGCGGCCGGCCCGCCGCTGCGCCGTGTCGCATAACTCCGCGCGTACGCTCTTCTTCGTGACGGTCCGACTCGACGAGCCCGTCTGGGTCTGGGCGCTGGGCGCGCTCGTGCTGCTCACGCTGATCGGCGCGCGATGGCTGCTCGCGATGACCGGCGTGCGCCGGGCCGCCGCGGTCCTGGTGCGGGTGGTGCTGGGCGCCGTGCTCGTGGCGGCGTTGGCGGACCTGAGCACGGTCCGCCGGTCCGAGGCGCTGGCGGTGGTCGCCGTCGTGGATACCTCGGGGAGCGCTCGTCGGTATTACCGGGGGGCACAGGGCGAAGACGCGACCGCGCAGGCCGCCGCGTTTCTTCGCGCCGCCGGTGTCTCGCGCGGACCGGACGATCTCCTGGGCATCGTCGCCTTCGACGCGGCGCCGGTGGGCGTCCGGAGGCCGACCCGCGCGGGCGTGGGCGATCTGTCCCTCGACGTCCGCACCGGCGAGGGCACCAACATCGCCGAGGCCCTGCGCCTGGCGCGCGCCATGATCCCCCCCGGCGCGGCCGGTCGCCTCGTGCTGATCTCGGACGGCGTGCAGACCGCCGGCGACGCCCTGACCGCGGCGCAGGAAGCGCCGGGCGCGGGCGTCGTCGCCGGCACGGTGGTGCCGGTGGATGTCGTGCCGCTGGAGTACAGCGTCGACCGCGAGGTCGCCATCGAGGCGGTGGACGCCCCCGCCACCGCCGCCGCGGGCAGCACGGTCAGCGTGCGCGTCGCGCTCTCGAGCACGCAGGCGACGACCGGCACGCTCCGCCTCCTGCGCAACGGCGAGAGCGTGGACATCTCGCCCGGCGCGCCCGGCGACGGGCTGGCGGTGGCGCTCGAGCCCGGGCTGCGCGTCGAGCGGGTGGAGGTCCCGCTGGGCGAGGGGCGCGTGCACCGGTTCCGGGCCGTCTTCGAGCCCGCGCTGGGCCCCGACGACCAGGGGGGCGTGCGTGCGCTCGCCGACACGATCGAGGAGAACAACCGGGGCGAGGCCTTCACCGTGAGCCCCGGGCGCGGGTCGGTCCTGCTGGTGGGCGAGCCCGAGTCGCTGTCGTCGCGCACGCTGGCGGGCGTGCTGCGCGCGGGCGGGGCCGACGTCCGCGTCACCGCGCCCGCCGGGCTCTCGGCCGACCTGCTCGCGCTGCAGGCGCACGACCTGGTGATCCTGAACGATGTGCCGGCCGAGGACGTTCCCGACGCCGTGCAACTCGCCCTGCGCACGCATGTGAACGACCTGGGGGGCGGGCTGGTGTACGTGGGGGGGCTCAACTCGTATGCGCCGGGCGGCTGGCGGGGCTCAACGCTCGAGCCCGTGCTCCCGGTCGACCTCGAGGTGCCCGACGTGGTCGTGACGCCCGACGCCGCGACGATCTTCGTGCTCGACAACTCCGGCTCGATGTGGCGTCCGGTGCTGGGGTCGGGTCGCTCGCAGCAGGAACTGGCGAACGACGCCGCCGCCCTCGCGGTGCGTTCGATGGACCGGCGCGACCTGGTGGGCGTCGTCACGTTCAACACCGAGGCGACGCTCGAGGCGCCGCTGGCGCCCAACGACGACCCGCCCGCCCTCGTGCGCACCATCCGGGGGATCTCGTCGGGCGGCGGCACCAACGCGCCCGCGGGGATGGAGATCGCCATCGCCGAGATGCGCCGCGCCGGGCGCGACGCGAAGGTGCGCCACATCGTGCTCCTCACCGACGGCGTCTCGCAGGCGCAGCAGCGCCTTGTCCCCCTGGCCGAGCAGTGCGCCGCGGAGGGCATCAAGGTCTCGACCATCGCGGTGGGCGACAGCGCCGACAACGCGCTGCTGCGGCGCATGGCCTCCGTCGGCGGGGGCGAGCACTTCGAGGCCCAGAGCGCCGCCCAACTCCCCCGCCTGCTGCTCAAGGCCGTCCGCATCGTGCGCTCCCCGCTCATCCGCGAGGAGCCGTTCACGCCCGTCGTGCTCGGGGGCGGGTCGGCCGTCACCGCCGGGCTCGACGCGCCGCCGATCCTGGGCGGGCTCGTGCTCACCCGCCCGCGCACCGAGCCGGGCATCACCCTCGCGATGACCACGCCCCGGGGCGAGCCCGTGCTCGCGATCTGGAACGTCGGCCTCGGGCAGGTCGCGGCGTGGACGAGCGACGCGGGCGCCTGGTCGCGCGCCTGGATCGACGATCCCGCCTATGCCCGCCTCTGGACCCAGATCTTGCGCACCGTCGGCCGCGCGCCCGAGAGCCCGACCATCCGGGGCGAGAGCGAATCAGGCCCCGAGGGCATCCGCCTGAGACTGGTCGCGCAGAACCCCGACGCCACGCCCATGGACGCGCTCGCCGTCGACGCGACCGTCTTCGCGCCCTCGGGCGAGGCCCGCACGCTCGTGCTCTCGCAGGTGGCCCCGGGCGTGTACGAGGGGCTCGCGCGCGTGCGCGAGACCGGCACGCACGTCGCCGTCATCCGCCCCACGCGCGACGGACGCCCGCTGCCCGCGAGCGTCGTGGGCTCGACCGTGCTCGAGGGCGTCGAGTACCGCGCGCGATCGTCCGACGCCGCCCTGCTCGAGCGCATCGCCCGCGCGAGCGGCGGGCGGGTGCTGTCCATCGACCGCCCCGCCGACGCCGCCCTCTTCGAGCGCACCGGCGTGCCGCCGCGCGAAAGCGTGTCGTCGCTGTGGCGTCCGCTGCTGTCGTGGGCGCTCGCGCTGCTGCTGCTCGACATCGCGACGCGGCGCATCGCCTGGGACCGCTGGATCAGCCGGCGGTTCAACCCGGACCTGCTCGCCGCCGAGCGTCTCGAACGCGAGCGCGCGCTCGCGGCGGGCCGCACCGTCGGCGGGCTGCGGGCCGGGCGATTGCGCGCCGAGGACGCGCCGCCCGCCGGCCCGGCCCTCACGCTGGGCGCGAACGACGCGGCGGCGCTCGCGGCGGCCGCCCGCGACCGGCGCCGGGCCGAGCGCCTCGCGGGCCTTCGCGCCGA